>CALCTI010000199.1 GCA_937894105.1 uncultured cyanobacterium | reverse complement strand
GCTTAAATCTTATGCGGCGGGCTCTTTCTTATCCTTAGGCGACATCGGCAGAAACACTTTAGCAATAACACTATCGCTGATCTCCCAGCGAGCGGCAAGGTCCATCGCAACAAAGTTCCTTAGTTTGCTTATATTTTTTTCTCACATCGCTATTGCACCCGCCCACTCTGACTATACCGACCCAATTTACTGATAAATATTGACGACCCCATGCTGCCTCGTGAAGACCTATTAAAACGTGCTGAAAATCGAGATGTGCTTGCGCGGGCGATCGATCTGGCGGAACAGGCGATTAAAACGTGGGAAGTTAGCATCAGCGACTTTCTCTCCCCCCCAGAGCTGATTGAGATTCAAAGTTGCTTCCAAGGGTTGGCCGACGTTATCTCGTTAAATTGGGGCGGCTATCCCCAGGCAGAGCGCCAGCGCTTAGGGTTTGCCCGCAGCGAACTCCCCCTGCTGAAGGAGCAAGTGGAAGTGGCCGCCATTTCCATCAGCGGTAATTTCCTGTTCGATTCCGCTACCCACCGAGATTTTTTGGGGTCCCTGTTAGGCGCAGGCTTAGTGCGGGAAAAAGTGGGTGACATTATCGTCCTGGGCGAACGCGGGGCTCAGGCGATCGTGATGCCAGAAATTGTGCCCTTCCTAGAAACATCCCTAACTCAGGTGCGGTCTGTGCCAGTACAGGTGCGCCCTATTTCCCTTGATGAGCTAAAAATTCGTGAGCCGAAGAAGAAGGAGATGACAACCGTTGAAGCATCCATGCGCCTGGATGCGATCGCCTCGGCAGGCTTTGGTATGTCCCGCAGCAAAATGTCAGATTTCATTAACCGAGGGGACGTGCGAGTGAACTGGAAATCCATCACCACCCCCAGCCACAGCCTCCAAAACGGTGACCTGATTGCTATTCGCGGCAAAGGACGCTTAGCCATCGGCGACGTTGCCATCACCAAGAAACAGCGCTACCGAATCCAGCTCACCCGCCTCATTTAGCCCGTGGCAATAGCCAAGGATCGCCCAAGCAGCTTGTTTCATCGAGACGAGGGCACCCTATCGCCTCTCAATTCAGACCAAAGGGCCTCTAAAGAGCGCTGAGCTCGTCGCACCCATCAGCGATCACTAACCATCTCACTAATTAACGAATTGACTGGAGTCTCTCGGTCCAGACAAAAGGCAATTCAAGGATCGCCACCTGTCTGGCCAAGGGGCAACGCGCCCATAAGCAAGCGCCTTATGGGCCGCCCGTGCCAGCCGTGGGCAAAGATCCACCCAACTGACTCGGCACCTTGTTAGCCACTCCCCGGTTCAGCACCTCAGTTTTTACCGTTGGCAAATCACAAATTCCCTCAGTCCCTGTCAACAAATCCTCTCGCTCCGTCCGCAACGTATCTTCCAAGGTATTTCCACAGGCTTGAGCATCAAGACCGTAACGCCCTTGGGGATTCCCCCGCACAAACAGCACCACCTTCTGGTTAAAGGAAGTGGTCACATTAGTCGCCGATCCAGCCACCGCATCGTCACGCACGCACGCATACACGCTTCGAACCTTGTCAAACCCCTCAGAATTCAAAGCTTCTTAGCTAGGGGTAATCTCATATCGATCCGGACATTCTTGTCCCTCTTGCAAATCCTGTTGATCCGCCGTGGCATCCACATAATCGACCAGCACCGCATCATTAGGAGTAACACTGGTGGCAGAGGACCACTGCCTAAAGGTCGTGTCAGTGGAGTTGGGGTCAGGGCTAGTACCCAAATCTCCCAGCTCTCCAGTGGCCGTAAACCGTGATAATTCAGCCCGGGTCAGCCGAGCCTGCCCATCCCAGCGATTGTCAGGATTGTCCTCACTTAGAAAATAAACCACAAGGGTATAGGACCGTTGAGCCACTGCATAATTGGCGCATTCAGCGATGTTGCAATTTGCAGGCAGAGGGTCCAATTTCCAAAAAGCAATGACCGGCACACTATCATCAGGGACCTGTAAAATTCCGCCCCCGTTGAAGAGCCACTGGCAGGGCTGAATATCAGGCGCAGGAGTTCCCCCCTGCCACAAACAGTCGCCCGTGTAAACATAAGCGGCTTCCCGAAGCTCACTGCTCATATATTCTGAGGCAATGCTCATTTCTCGCTGGGTTTCTGTGCGTGCCAGCTCTTTCCGGTTTGATGACACCAAGTCAACCACGAGGGTCAGCAAGCCAACAATAATAATGGTGGAAATAATGAGCGTAATCAGCAGTTCTGCTAGGGTAAAACCAGCGGTGCTCTTTTGGAGCGATCGCCCCTTCATCAAATGAGTTAAATACCAACGCAGCGTCCCATGAAAACGATGGAGAAGCGATCGCCTGTTATCCACCGTTTTAGCCCTCGCCATACAGTCGCTGTTGCTAGGTTGTCCTAATCGCATTCTTCGGTAGTCCCCCCAAGAGATAGGCAAAACGTCTTGTAAGACACGTTTAAATCCGAACGGGCAATGCGGGTATAAGCCACCGCCAAAGGTTTAATCGTCTGCTCACCGGTACCCGCCCGAAGCTCCAACTTCGCAGGCTCCGAATCCAACGCCGCTAAATTATTGCGTAACACCGGCGTATCAACCCACACTCTCACCCCCAGTCCAAAAACCAAAGGTATTTCCTGCCCCTCCGCAGTGGTCGCCACGGTCTGAGGATTATCCTCACTGCGGAACACCTGAATCAAAAAGTCTGACTGACAGTCACCATTAACGTCCACAGGCAGTAATTCGTTAGCGGCTGGAGGGGTGAAATTACTGTCGAGAGTGTCATCACAGGGCTGGTGGGTCGAACTGAGGGAGTTGGTCAAGACGGAGTCAGGTGGCGGGGTTTTCGTTACCTCCGCCGAACCCGCCCCTGGCAAGTCAGCGCTGTCATAGGCCCCTTGCTCAACCAAAACTCGTACCTTATCCACTTCACCTTGAGAGATTTGTACCGCTTGCTCAGCTCGATTCGTTTGCACCCGCGCTGCTGTTGCCAAAAACAAAGGCGGCGTAATGGCAACGCCCACAACAGCAATAATAACGATCGCCACAATGCACTCAATCAGCGTCAGTCCCGATTCTGACGTAGTCTCGGGCGATCGCCCAATCAGCATTGCCCATCGTCGAATCCACGCCAATTGCAGCCGTGGCGACAGCCTATATGTAGCTTTAGAAAAAGGTGTCATAGCTTTAAATCAGTAGGCGAAAACAAGTGGGTGCAGACATCAGACAAGTTGAGGAATTCAGCAAAGAACGCAAGGAATGATCCAAATCAGCACTAATCGCAATCATCGGAACCGTGGTCCGCAATCGTCTTACGCAACAGGCAAATGTAAGGATCGTCTGCCGCAGGCTCCCCATAAAACTCACTTCGGGTGTCCCCCAAGGTGACAAATCGACTGGCGATCGGTCCCGCTGGAGCATACTGAAGCCCCACGTCATAGCCCCAACGCCTTTGGGGTGCGCCGTAATAGGTCAAAAACTCCCGACGCTGCTGCTCTTGAGTTGTCTCCCACGCATCGGAGTCGTAGGGTCCCGTGGAGGAGGTGCGGAAGCTGAGTTGGAGAAACGCCCCTGCAATCCTTAAGGGAACATCATTCCAATTTTCCAGCAAGGGGAGGAAATTATGGAGCCCTCCATAACTTTGGTTAAATCGGCTGGGTCCAATACCACTCACAAACACCGCGTTAACCGTAGACTCGCTAGCAACCGGAATCTCCCCTCGTACCGCAGTGGCATTACCTCCGCCAGTTTGGGGAATTTCATAGTCGTTGCTGGGATACCGGTTTGCAACACCATTAGTTTTTCTAAGAATCCCTCCGGAAAAATCCACCGCTGGAGGAGACGTGACGTCAAACCGATTCTCATGCCACCATTCCGATGGATCCGCAAGGGTAGTAGGACGATCAGTATTGGTAAACGATGTGTAAATAGTATTGCCGTCACTGGTGGAACACCCGTACAAGTCGCCTATGTCGAAGCCGATATTAGTCAAGCTATCTTGAGCACTCCCTTCGCAGAAGTTACTCGATAAAGGCGTGACAATATCAGCCAATAACTCCACAGGTCGCCACTCGTCTTCCGCAGGATTAGCAAACTCACTGTTAAGGGTATTTCGCGTATAGAAGTTGCCGTAGTCATCCGATAGGGCGTTTTGGAATTCTTCAACAATGTCGCTCCCGGCTCGGTGATAGTTCAGGTCTCCTTTGATGTACAAAGCGTTGTCCGAAACAAATGAAAGGCCGTACAAGTTCTCATCATCGGGACCGCCTCCTGCGCGACGAACGGTTTCCGCATTTCTTAAGCGGAATCCATGGGTACGGCGATCAGGGTCGGGGTAGTAATCCACAGGCTTAGGACTAATTCCCGTAACTTCATTAACCGGTGGATCTTTACCAGGGAAGGAGTTTACCAGCATGCGAGTATTGGCCTGATCCGGATTGCCTTGGTAAGTGTTCCAAGTTGTTGAGGCTGGGCGAGCAATTCCATCTTCCCGCAAGGTGTCTTCCCTGAATCCGTATACGATTCCGCCGTCCAGACTGTCTTCAATGTTTCCGAAAGGAATCCAGGTATCAGGGGAAATTTCGCCCGGTGAGTTTCCTCCATCCCTCAGCATGTTCACATCCAAGTCTAGGGCTCGAGAAACGAGTAAGTCTCGACCGCTGAAGAACGCAGAATCTATGATGCCTGGATGGTGGTAAGCCAGTGGGGCACCACCCGTACCTTGAACTGCAACCAGGCTAGTTTCTGAACAAACGGGTGCAGAGTTATTGCAGTCGCCAGGAGGCGTCAAATCTCGCTCAACGGGAATTCTCCAGTCTCCTATTGCTCGAGGTTTAATGGCGATCGCCGCAGGGTCCACCGCCACAAACTGTTTGCCACCAATGATGCTGGCTACCTCCGCATCAGTCAGGAACGTATCAATGTAATCTTCATCCAGTCCCGTCCTCGGCTGAGTATAAGTGACTTCCACATCTTCAGTAATCGTATCCACGGAGGGATCCGGTCCTGCACTAAGGGTAGTGGTCTGGGTGGCTACGCGATCACCCTTAAAGTCGTGGTCTGCCGTCGGGAAAAGATAGTACAAAGATGGATACTTTGCTTCTACGGGGCACAGGGTTGTTGCTAAGTGCAAAAAGCGACGTTCAGAGGCAAAATCCGTCGGCAATCCAAGGCCGAAGTAGTTATTCCCCGTAGATTGGCTAAAGTCACAGCCAAACTCGTAATACTCCCCCTGATAGAACGTACGTCCACCAAAGGCATACCAAGCGGTGCGGTCAAATTGGTTATTACCATTGCTGTCTTCACCGTTGTCGATGACGCCACTACCGTCACCATCAAATTCGTGAACGTCGTCGGTTGCTCCGTTGCCGTTGTAATCAAACCCAGTTTCATTTTGAACATCTAAACGTCCGTTGAAGTTGACATCTTCATCCGGATCTAGGACCCCATCATCATTTAGGTCCTCGCCAACGCCACTGAAATTAGTAAATGTGGCTGTAGGGTCGCTGGGATAAATGTACTCAATCTTGTAGCTAAATTGATGCAGGTTAGGGTTCGAACCAGAGGTGTTCACCGCCCGCCCAAAGGTGGGGGCAAAACCAAAGTTGCGATCACGCAACACCTGCTCTTTCAGAGAAATGAGCCAAGCCCAGCGCTGAAAATCAGTGGGATCAACGCCATTTTCGTTCGGATTGCCATTGGCTTCCCCAAGGGCAAACACATAGGCCTCCGGTGGCACCCAAGGCGACTCATCTTGCCATCGAGCAGCTTCCGAAAAAGGCGGGCTAGGCTCCGGCGTAAGTTGAGCATCGGACAGCTGCACTTCCACGTACTTGCTTACGTCAGCGGCACTAGCCGCCAGGGCATTGGCAGAACCACCGGTAACGGAAGTCTTCGCTGGATAAACCCGAACGGAGAAGGGGCGATCGCTCTGCTTATCAGTACGCAGTAAATCCACCTTTCCTTTATCGAACTCAGCGCCCCGATTATTCAAGAAGTCCGACCGCACCGCTACAGGCGTAGCAGGGTCTAAAGACCATGCCGCCACATCAGAATCAGGCAAGTTGGGGTCCCCTTGGTTGCTATCGTCAATATCAGGGAGACTGCCATCAAAGTTAGTCGTCTTGTCGCCAATTGCCCCTAACTCATCCGCCAGATTTTCCAAAATAGTCTGGGTACTAGCATTGCCATAATCCAAAGCGTCCAAATAGCTTAGGTTGTAAGCCAGCATTCCCATAGTCAAGCCAGCAGTTTGCTGGTTGCTTTGATCCGCCGGACTATTGACGCTATCCGAAAGGCTGCGATTTAACTCAGAGAAATTCCCCCACTTAGTCAACTCTGGATAGGGATGAACCGTGCCAGCCTCCTGTCGAGCTGGAAACGCCCCATCAGGATCACCAGACAATGCAGCCAAATTCTCAACAGCTTCTCTTAAGGCGCCATTGCTAAACTGCACCGTTGCAGTATTTGCCCCAGTGGATGCAGGCATCATCGAATTGAGGGTATCTACGTCAAATTCCCAGCCGTTGGTGCCTCGTCCCTCGAAAAAGTCAGTCAACAGCTCATCACCGCTGTTCCCAAACTCTTCACCAAACAGATTTCGCAGTTCGGCCACGTCACGGACGGCAAAAGGCTCTGGAGGCTGCTCAAAGGTTTGCGCGTTTTTCAAGCTACCAGGGCTACCAGGGTGAGCTACCGTCGCCATCGCCGCTACCGGTTCAGCACCGTTTTCGTAGTTGTGATGGAACATCAACGTCCCCTGAACCGCACCCAACACGTCTCGTAAGGATCGCCTCTGTAAAGCAGCGTGAGGGCGAGATGTGTCGAAGTCAGTTGTATTTTGGGGGTAGCCTAAAGGATTGGCAGAGTCACTACCTAACTCCAGACGCTGACCAACAATTAGCCGCAATCCTTCTTGAATCGCCCGTCGCTCCCAATAGCCATCAAGCCCCAAGTCAGCATTACTCGCTGGATTAGCATTTCGAGTTAGTTCTAAAGTGCCCGTAATAGGCTCTCCCACTTTCGTCCCGGCAGGCAATGCAGTGGTCTCCTCTGCCCCCCCACCGTAGGAGGCCCTAGGACCATAGCGGTTATCCGCGCGGAAAAAGTCATCTAGGTAGGGCTTACGCAACGAGTCATTTTGGGCTCGTCCTGCTTGAACATAAGCTTGTTCAGCCCACTCACCGGAGCGGAAATTTCCAGGATCTCGACGGGTCGATAAATCTTCCGTAAATAGGGGCAACGGATCCATCGCCACACTAATGGCAGAGCCTGTATTGACGGAATCCGTGTCGGCGGAGAAGTTATTCACCGTAACCACCGGAGCCCCGCGAGAGGTATTTTCCGTATCCTGCTGATAGTGAATTGAGGCAAACCCTTCTCGGCGGAAGTTACCAAATCGATTGGTTAGGGATGAGGCGACAAAATCGCCATTGTAGTTTTTAGGCTCTGCTCCCGCTAAGCTGCCCTCGCCCGAGGCAGAAATTTGAGACGCGTCAAGACTATACAAACAAGATGCGGGAGAGCTCACCAGATAAAGCGTCAGCCTGGAACTGTTGGCAACAAAAAAGATGCTGCCTTCCGTGTGCATCGCACCATTCCAGTTGAAATCAGGACCAGGAAATAGCTCTAGATCATTACGGAACCAAGCTGCCCATCGGTTGCCCCGGGCCGCTAATTTATCTTGCTGAAGTTCTAGGGTGGCGATCGTGTTTAATCCACCGCTAGTTTCAAACTCTCCAGATTGGGTTTTTGGCACGACCACCGCATCAATTTGGAAATTTTTCCTCAAATTGGCAGTGGTGCTAGCGTCCTGAAACCATCCGCTTTCTAAAGGTGGAAGGAAGTCTTCCCCTAAGCGTTCAATGAGGTTACATCCTTCAGCCGTATTGTCGCTTTGCAGGGGACCAGAACGAACTTCTAGATTGTCTGCCCTGGCTTTTAGTGAGGCTGGAGACTGATTAAAAAGCGTTGCTGCGTCAAATGTTCCACCGGTGGGTGCCGGTGTCTTAAAGGTGATGGAATAGGCAATAACGGAGTCGTCTACGTCATCTCCGTTTGTGTCGGCTTCATACTGCCAAGCATTATCCAAGTCCCCATCGCCGTTGATGTCCAGGCGCTGTTCTCCTGGCAGGGTGTAGGGATTACCATCCAGGTCCGGCACCAGGTCGCCATCATTGAGCATCAAGCTCAACAGGTATTCTTCAGGGGGAACCCCTGTGGGCGTACGTCGTGGATCAGAAGCAAATAGCTTTTCTAGCTTGGACTTTGCCCGATCAATTGCTGGGGTTGCAGCATTGTAAATAATTTTCTGCTGCCGATCGCCAGCCACGTTCTCAACGCGATTCAGCGATCGCAACGAAACGGCGGTGATGGTCAATGCAACCACAACCAAGAGCAATGACGTGGTGGGCAAAATAAAGCCGCTTTGGGTCCTTCGGAAAGCACTTCTGCGTATTTTCCGGGGAAGGGGCGATCGCTGCCGTATCCATTGTTGAGCATGGCCAAACCAGTGCCCCAACCGATAGATTAAATCCAAATAGAATCGACGTAGCTTAGACATAACCCAACACTGCTAAAGAGTGAGACCCGTAATCAAGTTAGGCGCACTTAGTAGAAGCTTCTGACGCACCACCTCGGAAAAACATCCGACGGCTGCACCCACCATCACTTTGTTGACGCTCGTCCAAACCATAGGTTCCAAATTAGGATCTAGGCGGACAATATAGACTTCTATTATTCAGATTACCCATTCCCTTCGAGGATGACTCATCTCAAGGGTAAAGCCACGAATATTTTTATCAATATCTCTTAGACAAATACCTTGAACCCCAACACTCACCGGTATTTCAAAGCTATGGGCAATAGGGAAATTACATTACAAGTTTATGCGCAATAAAATTTACGCGCAATAAAACAGTCTTACGTCGGTCGAGCCACCGTTAAAATTGACGTCCTCATAAGCTAGAGCGTGTCATCAATTAATCTCCAGAAGCCTTATGCAGTGGGGAGTACGCGCCCTTTAAAAACAAACAAGGCTAGGGGCTGAAACCCTTACAGCTCTTGACTTAGGGATTCAATTGATGACAGCCCCTAGTTGCGTTAGTTAGGGGCACAACCAGGTATTCTGAGCGGGGTAGTTCGCTAGGCGTTGGCAAAGCCAACAGTGCGGTCCTGACTGCTGTCCGAGCAGATTAGAACGTCTCTGTTTCTATTAATCTGCCCTTGGTGTAGGGCAAGGTATTCGATGAGTCCTTTCAATTCAATGTGTCCCAAAAACAATCTCCATCCTCTGGACGCAACCCAGAAGATGGAGTGTGAGACTCTATTTTTAGCGCCTTTGATTCTACGCTTCTCTGATTCTGTGCTTCTCTAAAATTTTACCCTATTGTCAGGATCTGCCCGCTCACTGGCGCTTGCGAACCTAATAATCCCCCTACGGCTGTAACTTAGCATTGGTTCAAATCAATGCCGGCGCTTTTGGCGAAAGCTTGGATTCCTTTGTTGTTCAAGGTTTTAATGGCGGTAGTAGATAGACGCAAACGTACCCAGCGGTTGCCTTGGGGCCACCAGACACGCTTCGCTTGCAAGTTCACTTGCTGCAACTTCTTAGTGCGGCGATGGGAGTGGGATACAGCGAAGCCGTTGTTAGCTTTTTTTCCGGTGAGCTGGCATTTACGGGACATGGTATTGCTTGAAGATGTGATTAATATCAAAAATGGTGTGGAAGGAGGCACGGAAGCGGCGATCGCCCAAAGCTGTTGATTGCTTCAAGCAAGTGCTCCTTAACAACAAGCACCGCTTTCACCTCTTGCGCCCTACTCGCCTGCGGCCCATAAGTATAGCGCCGTACGCTCCAGTTTCACGGACACATTCTAAAACAGCCACAATAAAATCAGATATAAAGGGGACTTGCGCATTCGTTCCCCAGCGATCACAAGCGCTCCCATTTTCTGCCTTCACCTCAGCCAGTGACTGTGCTGAAAGGAGCCTCAATTAAAGGTCCTTGACAATGTGCCTGGCCAAAACAGTTCCCTCAACTTGGGCATTTTCAATGTTGATGCGAGACAGGTTTGCCCCCTCTAGCCGAGCATTACGCATATCGGCATTAACTAAGCTAACTCCATGAAGATCCGAGCCACTTAGGTCGGCACGCTGTAGGGAGGCATCGCTTAGGTTGGCATCGCGCAAGTTAATCCCTAAAACATCCATGGGATAGCCGCTACCTTGCTCAACGTTAATCGCCTGTAGCCCAGCCATAGTCTGTCGAGCCCCGTCCAAAATCGCCCTGTGCAAGTTAGCTGAGTCAAGATTGGCTCCCAGCAGATTCGCCCCGGACAAATCGGCATCTTGCAAGTTTGCAATAACCAGCCCCGCCAAACTCAGGTCGGCCCCCGCAAGATTCGCATTTGTGAGATCGGCACCGTGAAGACGAGTATCAATGAGAGAAGCCTGGCTTAAGTTTGCACCGATAAGGTTGGCTTGGTTTAGCTTCGCTTCATTTAAGTTTGCCCCTGATAGGTCTGCGCTAGACAGGTCAGCGTGGACCAAATCAGCTCGGGAAAGATCCGCATTGGTCAAATCACATCCGGAGCAGGAGCGTGTCTCCAAAAGCTGTTGCAAAGCAGCAGGATCGGCAGCATTACTAGGAGAGGAAAGTCCGCTAATGGCTAGCGTCGCCAACACGGCAAAAGTGGCGGAAGATTTGGAAAAAATTGTGGCGAACTGACCTGCTGCGCGTTTCATATACTCCTCACTAAGAACCTGCTCCTATTATTCAGAGTAGTTCAGGGCTTTGCAGTGATGGCGGAGTGTAACTAGATATGACAGGAATTTTTGAAGCGTGCGATCGCATCTCGGCAAATTAATGATCCAGATCACAATAGGAGAATCGTTCCTTTTCCCTAGCTTCAAGATAAATTGTTTAAATCTTTAATATTCAAAGTTCTAATCCTAAGAACGGTCAAATTGTTCAACACCAACTTTAAAAACAGCTTGCCAGTATTATCGAAAGCCAGAAATTTTCAACATTCCCTACACACCCTTTCCTCGCCCCTAAAAAGCAGAAAGGACCAGTACCAAAGGCAACTGGTCCAAACATCCCACAGCGTTTATACAATGGCCGCAGCTTACTTGCAATCACGTTAAAGGCAGGAGAATGCGCGTCAAGCTTTCCCAAACTTGATGGAGACCGTATCTTTCCCATTTACGTGCCGCCAATACGTCCTGCGTGATCTAGAGCAAGTGTAGCTGAAGATACGGTTTATATCTTTATTAACTAGGCTTGAGTCAGGAAACCTGTATTTTTAGCGTTTGCCTGGGGTGTAACACCTGGAGATAGCCTGGGTTTGCTGTTTTAAAAGGCTGTTTTAAAAGGCTGCTTTAAACTGTTCCAGCAAGGCTTTCTTTTTGTTGGCGCTGACGAGCTAAGCGTAATCCCCAGTCGAGGGCGGCGGTCATGCTGGTGGCGTCGGCGATGCCTTGTCCGGCGATATCAAAGGCGGTGCCGTGATCGGGGGAGGTGCGAATAAAGGGGAGACCGGTGGTGGTGTTGACGGCCTGAGCAAAGCCCATTAGCTTCACTGGAATCAGCCCCTGATCGTGGTAAAGGGCTAGGTAGGCATGGGGTAGGGTTGGCGGAGCGCCGGTCTGGGTTGGCTGGGTTAGCCATTGGGGATCAAACCAAGCGCGACCGGGATTTACCCATAGGGTGTCGGGGGGGACGAGCCCGGTTAGCGTAGCTTCTGGGTGGTTGCGGCGGGCTTGGCTAAGCCAGGGCATGAAGCGAACGCGCTCT
>CALCTI010000198.1 GCA_937894105.1 uncultured cyanobacterium | reverse complement strand
GATGGGCATTTTACAGAACTAGTTCCCTCCTCGCGTTTTTATCAGGCAAGACTTACGCAAAGTTCCCGCTGCCCTCACAAAATTGTCCCATTTAGCAAAAATCGGCATAACCCCCTGCCAAATAGGGATTATGCCGATCTTTAGTCGGCGGATAGTCGACCAACAAGCTGATTAATAGGGGAAAGCAAAGGAAAAGAGCAGCTTTTTCTTACCTCCTGCCCCCAACGCGGATCGCCTCACCCTCACAGGGTACCGACCCGCTTCGGGAGCGGTGCTGATTAAGCAGCTTCAGCCTTCTCCGCTTGGGCCTGGGCCGCAGCCCCCGCCGCCGCTAGCTGAGCGTTGTAACGCAGCACAATCCCATCCTGTCCCAAAATAAAGCCCTTTTCCGGAGAGAAAAAGCGAATTTGATACAAGTTCGACGGAACCGCTTCAACCTCGCGATCTTTTTCCCAGGATTCGCCCCCATCAAAACTCACCAGCAAATTACCGCTACCGCCGGATATCCACAACTCATCTTCAGTGCGGTAGGTCAAATCCAAAAAACCCCAGCTCGCTTCATAATCTGGCGTAATGGGCTCCAGCCATTCCCCCTCATTTTCTTGATCTGAGAACTGTAGCTGTCCCCCTCGCTCAATCATCCAAAGCCGTCCTTCGGGGGTAAAGCCCATAGACTCCAAACGGCGAGAACTGTTGCGGTTAATGGGCTGCCAAGTTTGCTGACCAGGGCTCCAGGTGGAGTAGTAATTCCCCTTGGCAGACACTGACACGTAGCTACCATCGAGGGCATAGCGATTTAAGCTACGCACCACGCCAACGGCTCCTTCCACAGCCGCTTTCCAGTTGCGTCCGCCGTCACGGGTGCGATAAATGGCACCGATATCAGTGGCCATCTCGGCTTTGTCGGTCCCGATCGCCACCACATTGAGGGGATCACCGGGGAGCTTAGCGCTCAGGGGAATTTCAGACCAGTGATCACCGCCGTCAGTGGTGTGCAGCATTAGGGACGGCTTACCCACAATCCAGCCTTCATCACCGTAAAAGTCTACGGAAAATAGGTTGTAAGATTGGTCTCCCAAATCCAGGTTCAAGGTGTCCCAGGTATCACCCCCGTCGCCACTTTTCAGAATGGTGGTGTCTTTACCTACCATCCAACCGGCTTCACCGTCGTCGCTAAAGGTAATATCCAGGATAGTTTTTTCGGTGGGAACGTCCATTTGTTCCCACGGATTGTAGGAGAGGGGGGCGAGGGTACTGCAACTGACACATAGCCAGGCGATCGCCCCAAAAGCCACTAATCGTTTAAACCAATTCGCCATAGTCCTAAAAGGTGAAACCTAAAAATTGAAAGTCCTGAAACTGAAACTGCCATTGCAACAGTACGGCAATGGCGCATTGCCACCAAATTCCGCCAGCCTGTGACGGCGTGCTAGAAAATACCGCTT
This sequence comes from uncultured cyanobacterium, assembly GCA_937894105.1. Taxonomy (GTDB): domain Bacteria; phylum Cyanobacteriota; class Cyanobacteriia; order CACIAM-69d; family CACIAM-69d; genus CALGDE01. Next base: position 7,093 of record CALCTI010000198.1, on the reverse strand, counting down.
ATCGTAAGCCGTAAAGGCTCAACATTAGGGCCAGGGCTGCTCCGAGGGAACCGAAAATCAGCAGGTTCTTAGCCGCTGGCGATAGGGTGGTAACCCCCATGCCGTAACCCAGGTTTTCTTCAAAGCCGGACGGCTGCCCCCCAGGACCAATATTGACAAACAGGGATTTTTTGCAACCGCAAACGGCACAGCGCCAGGTGATAGGGACATCCACAAAGGCCGTGTTTTTCGAAATTTGCGATCGACTGTCCCCCAACTGGGGCTCGTAAATATAGCCACAAGACTTGCACTCATAGCGGTTTAAGGCCGGGGACAGAACCGGTTCGTTGGTGGACAAAATCGGCTGAGGCCCCGTGTACTTAGGGCGATTATCCTCAATGGGCTCAGGATTCTGGGCGGTATCGTCAGGGGCAGAACTGGACTGAGCGTCAGCGATCGCTGGGGCAGACTCGGGGCTCGGGTCTGCCTTGGATTCTGAACTGGGCGCAGAATCAGAGGCAGATTGATTCACGGTGGGGTCGGCGTCAGGCTGGGTCATGGGGCTGGATATTAGGAAAGGCGTCTGGGGGCTGGGGGACGTTGTCTATGGGCACTCTAAACAACCAGATGTAAACATCCCTTAATAATTATTCCATAGCTATGAGGGCTATGACATAAGCCAATGTAAAGCCGTGCCGCTCAGGATCGTGTCACAATAGAAGCACGCGTTTACGAAATATGAAGAGATGGAGACCGTTACGGCATTTTAGGATGACGGCGGATGAAATCTGCTCACCTGCTTAAGCACAATACTCAAGCACACTAAACGCAGCATCAACGCGTTAGCAGAAAGGATAAATTGTGTTTTCTCTCTACGGCTACGAATATTTTCTAGGATTTCTGCTGATTTGTTCTTTGGTGCCCGTTTTGGCACTGGGAGCATCTTGGGTAGTGCGATCGCGCGGCACCGGCGTCGAGCGAGCCACCACTTATGAATCGGGCATGGAACCCATTGGCGGAGCTTGGATTCAGTTCAATATTCGCTATTACATGTTCGCCCTTGTATTCGTCGTTTTTGACGTGGAAACCGTCTTTTTGTACCCCTGGGCAGTAGCCTTCAATCAACTGGGACTATTAGCCTTTGTGGAAGCGTTGATTTTTATTGCAATCCTTGTGGTTGCACTAGTGTACGCGTGGCGAAAAGGAGCTTTGGAATGGTCATGAGTAGGAAAGCGCCCACCAGCGCAAACGACTTAATAAACCCGGTAGGTCGACCGACCGTAACTCAGGACCTATCGGAAAACGTTATTTTGACCTCAGTGGACGACCTGTACAACTGGGCTAAGCTGTCGAGCTTGTGGCCCATGCTGTACGGCACTGCATGCTGTTTTATTGAATTTGCGGCGTTGATTGGGTCCCGGTTTGACTTTGACCGGTATGGTTTGGTGCCCCGTTCTAGCCCACGTCAGTCGGACCTGTTGATTACGGCGGGGACAGTGACGATGAAAATGGCTCCGGCGCTGGTGCGTTTATATGAGCAAATGCCTGAGCCCCGATACGTGATTGCCATGGGGGCGTGCACCATCACTGGCGGTATGTTTAGTGTGGATTCTCCGTCCGCAGTGCGCGGTGTGGATAAGCTGATTCCGGTGGATGTATATTTGCCTGGTTGCCCCCCTCGCCCTGAGGCGATCGTGGATGCGGTGATTAAGCTGCGGAAGAAGGTGTCCAACGAGGCACTAATGGAGCGCGGCAATTTGATTCAGACCAATCGCTTCCATACGATTTCCCACGAGATGAAGGCGGTGGAGCCGATTTTGGATGGTCGATATTTGTCGACGGGCACTCGCATCGCGCCGCCCAAGCAGATTGCTGAGGCGATCGGGATGCCGGTTCCCCCAGCCCTTCAGGCGGAGCAGGCTCAGAAAGCGGTAGTCAAGGCGAAAGGGAAGGCGTAAATCGTGGCTGAAGAAAAGACGACAAAGCCTGCCGCAGAAGAGGAGCAGGAAAACGCCCTCGTTGAACAGGCTAAAATATCCCAGTGGTTGATCAAGAATGGCTTTGCCCACGAATTGGTGGAAATTGATGACACCGGGGTTGAGGTGTTGCAAGTGGATCGCCAGTTTTTACTGCCTTTTTCGACGGCGCTGTATGCCTACGGGTTCAATTACTTACAGTGCCAGGGAGCGTTTGATTTAGGACCGGGTAAGGACTTGGTTAGTTTTTATCACCTAATCAAAGCCAAGGACGATGTTTATCAGCCTCAGGAAGTGCGCATTAAAGTGCATGTGCCTCGAGATGATGCAACCATTCCATCCGTTTACTGGATTTGGAAAGCGGCGGACTGGCAAGAGCGTGAGTCCTATGACATGTACGGCATCGTTTACGAAGGGCATCCCAATCTAAAGCGAATTTTGATGCCGGAAGATTGGGTGGGCTGGCCCCTGCGAAAGGATTACATTTCTCCCGATTTCTTTGAGCTTCAGGAAGCTTATTAAGGCTATTAACCCTAAGTTCGCAAAACTCAAGCTTTTTGTCGCTGTTCAACGCTCCATTTGGAAGCCTTGGGCAGCGATTTGCTGTTGGGCGATCGCGCTGTGTAGAAAATCCAGAAAGGCGATCGCTGCTGTTTGATTGGGGCTATCGGCGATCGCCCCTCCCGGATAAGTAATGGGCGAGTGCAACGCTTCCCCCGCAATCTCCACCAAATTTACTGCCCCAGCCTGATTGAGATTGACTAAATCGGACGCATATATCAACGCGGCATCAGCATTGCCCGTGGTCATGTAGGTCAAAACCTGCCGGGCATCTTTGCCATAAATTAGCTTGCTTTTTAGGGGTTGATACAGGTCCAGAGACTCTAGAACTTCCTGGGCATACTGACCAACGGGGGCAGTTGCCGGTTGACCGATCGCCACGGTTTCAATGGCATCCCCCAGTAGGTGGGCGAAACGGCTTACCCCTTCCACGGGTTTAGCCGTTACCAGGGCGATGCGGTTGCGAAAAAGCGATCGCCGGCTTCCAGGAGCAATTAATCCCTGCTGATCCAATCGATCCATATGCCACGGGGACGCAGAGATAAAACCATCCACCTGGGCACCCTGTTCGATTTGTCGTTGCAGGGCACCGGATGAGGCGAAGTTAAACCGCAGGTTGAGTTGGGGAAATTGCTGTTGAAAAAGCGGCAGGAGGGTTTGGAAGAGGGTTTGGAGGCTGGAGGCGGCGGAGACGGTTAGGGTGGTTTGGGCATTTTGATTGGAAGCTTGGGGGGCGATCGCGCCGCAGCTAGCCACCGTGATACCGCATAAAACACCCCATAAAAATTGCCCCCCAGCCGACAGAACCCGCCGTCGGTTAAGGAGCATCAGTTGATGAGATTGATACTTGGATTGAGGGTTCAGCAAGGCTTAAGCAAAGGCGCTTAGGCGGAGAAAGACTTGCCGCAGCCGCAGGTTTGGTCGGCATTGGGGTTGGTGAACTGGAACCCGCCGCCGATAAGGGCATTGCTAAAGTCCAGCACTAAACCGTAAAGGTACAAAAAGCTTTTGGGGTCGCACACCACTTTGAAGTCGCCATGGTCAAACACTTCATCGCTATCGCAAATATTGGCTTCATCTTCAAAGTCCATGGTGTAGGACATGCCTGAGCAGCCGCCGCCGCGCACTCCCACGCGCAAACACAGGTCGCCCCCTTGTCCTGCCTTCAGTTGCAGAATATGGGTATGGGCGGATTCCGTAAGCTGAATCCCTTGCTTAGTCTTGGTTTCAGTAGCCTGGGTTGCTTGAGTCATAGGTCGCGAGCTAAAAGCGTTTTAATGAACCTGGCCTTAATTGTAGTGGAATTGGGCGGGGGTTGTCTGTTTCCCCAGGGTCGGTTGCCCAAGCTTGGTGAAGATCATGGTTAGAAAATCACGGTTAATCGAGAAGGGCCGCTAGGGCCGCTTCCAGGGCGATCGCCCCGTGAGTCCAGTGGGTTCCCCCTTGGAAATAGGCGATATACGGTTCCCGCAGGGGTCCATCGGCGGACAGCTCCAGGGTGCTGCCTTCGATAAAAGTACCGCCGGCCATCACCACTTGGCTTTCGTAGCCGGGCATTACGTCGGGGATCGGGTCCACATAGGAATCGATGGGCGATCGCTGTTGAATGGCGCGACAAAATTTGACGATTTTGCCGGGGTCGCCGAATTTAATCGCCTGAATGATGTCGCAGCGGGGATCGTCGGGACCGGGATTAACCGAGTAGCCAAGATCTGCGAACAGTCGCGCCGCCAGGTAACTACACTTCATCGCCTCGCCCACCATTTGAGGCGCCAGAAATAATCCCTGAAACAGGAGGCGATGTTGATCAAAAGCAGCCCCACCAGCGGATCCAATGCCTGGGGCGGTTAATCGGCACGCGGTCTGCTCCACCAAATCGGATCGCCCCGCAATATAGCCCCCGGCCGTGACAATGGTGCCGCCGGGGTTTTTAATCAGCGATCCCGCCATTAGATCAGCGCCCATGGCTGTCGGTTCACAGTTCCCCACAAATTCCCCGTAGCAGTTATCCACAAAGCACACCTCGTGGGGGTTTTGGGCTTTGACCGTGGCGACGATGCGCTCAATATCCTCCAGGGATAAGCTGGGTCGCCAATCATAGCCGCAGGATCGCTGAATGGTCACCATCCGAGAGGCGGGTTTAATTGCCGTCGCCAGCGCCTCCCAGTCACTGCGCCCCGCTGACGTTAGCGCTACTTCCCGATAGGTCACGCCAAATTCCGCCAAGGATCCCTGTCCCGTGCCTCGCGTGCCAATCACTTCCTCCAGAGTGTCGTAGGGGGAGCCGGCCACCGACAACAACTCATCGCCCGGGCGCAGAATGCCAAACAGGGCACAGGCGATCGCGTGGGTTCCCGACACAACCTGCACCCGGGCGCTCGCCGCTTCGCTCCCCATAACCCGCGCATAAACCCGGTCTAGCGTTTCCCGCCCCAGATCATCGTGCCCATAGCCAGACACCCCAGCAAAATGGTGGGCACCCACTTTTTCTGCCCGAAACGCATCCAGCACTCGACCCAGGTTATGTCGCACCTGGTTATCAATAGATTGAAACCTAGGGCGTAACTGTTTTATTGCCCCTTCTAGGCGATCGCCCACTGTCTCCATACCCCCCCCGGCACCCAAAAATGTCACCCTAACCATGCCAAAAAAACGTCCCAAAAATGCAGAAAATCCAGCGCTATCATATCGGGCAAAATTAGCAGAATTATTAAAAGATGCTACGCTAACCAGAGCGTGATGTGCCCTGTAGCCGCCAAAACTAGGGCATTTTGTTCCAACATACTTTTTATAGGACATTCAATGGCTGTTGCAACGTCAGAACAAAAGCTCCCTTATGACTGGGGCGTAATCATCATTATGGCCGTGATTCACACCGCTGCTCTTTTTGCGTTCTTGCCCGGCAACATTACTTGGACAGCCGTCGGCGTTGCTGTTCTGTTCCACTGGATCACCGGCGGCTTGGGGATCACCCTTGGCTGGCACCGAATGTTAGCCCACCGCAGTTTTAAGGTGCCCAAGTGGCTTGAGTATTTCTTTGCCTTTTGCGGTGCGTTGTCTTGCCAAGGGGGCGTAATTTGGTGGGTGGGATTACACCGGCACCATCACCGCTTCTCCGACCAACCCAACGACCACCACGATTCCCAGAAGGGTTTTTGGTGGAGCCATATGGAGTGGATGTTCTACAAAGTGCCTGCAGAGGAAGAATTGCCCAAGTTTATTGGGGATATTGCTGACGATAAGTTCTACCAGTTTTTGGATAAGTACTTTCTACCCTTGCAAATTGCCCTGGCGGTTGTGTTTTACCTGGTTGGCGGTTTGCCTGTGCTGCTGTGGGGCACCTTTGTTCGCCTGGTGGTGACCTTCCACTGCACCTGGTTGGTGAATAGCGCCACCCATAAGTTTGGCTACCGTTCCCACCGGTCTAGCGACGAATCCCGTAATTGCTGGTGGGTGGCGCTATTGACCTACGGCGAAGGCTGGCACAACAACCATCACGCTTACGAGTATTCTGCTCGCCACGGTTTGCAGTGGTGGGAGTTTGATATGACCTGGTTGACGATTCGCCTGATGGAAGCGTTGGGTTTGGCGACGAAGGTGAAGCTACCGAAGCTGACCAAGTCAATCAATCGTCCTTTTGCAAATTCCTATGGACGAGTCTAGGAAATTCTCCAAGAATTAATCGTTCAAGAATTAACAATTTAATAATTCTGTGGGGGTGCTGAGAACGGCACCCGTTTTTATTGCGGTGAGGAATCTGGCAGTTTTGGGGCACCCGCGTTGTGGCATTGGAAACGGAAGACGGTCCCTAGGGATCGCACCACAATGGGTTTGACCTGTTCGACCGTAATTCCCGGGATCCACTGTTCCAAGCTGCCCACCGGGCGATCGCCAATCCCACAGGGCACAATATGGCGAAACCCATCCAGCGACGGGCACACATTTAACGCAAAACCATGCATGGTAATCAACCGTCTCACTTTAATGCCGAAAGCATCCCCCTTCACTCACTCCATCCAAACGCCGGTCAATAATCACCTCTTCCAGTTGGCGCAAATACCAGTGCAAGTCGGGGCTATGGCGCTTTAGGTTCAAAATCGGATAGCCCACCAGTTGCCCCGGCGCATGGTGAGTTACCTCGCCGCCTCGCTCGATGCGCACCACGGGATAGGGCGCGTGAGCTAGGTTATTCGGGTCAAATTTCAAATGGGCAGTGGTGGAACCTTTGCCGAGGGTGTACAGCGGGGGATGCTCCACCAGCAACATCACGTCCCCCAGGTTGCCATTGTGACGCCGTTCTTCCAGGCGATCGCGCTGCCACTGCCAAGCCTGGGCGTAGGGCATCAGCCCACCGTCGAATACGTCGCAATCCCTATCCTGCAAAGCTTTTCCTCGCCTAAGCTGTCTCTACAGTGTGGCAGGTTCTTGCGGTGGGGCGATATCACCCCAGATTTACTGGGAGCGAGTAATTTTGGTAAGTCCCAACAGCGATGTTATTCTCAGCCTTCTACAACTCCCTACCAACGACTCCTGTGGGACTTTGCCCTCTGTTGATCTAAAAAATTGCTTTAGAAAAA
>CALCTI010000197.1 GCA_937894105.1 uncultured cyanobacterium | reverse complement strand
CTATGTGCTGCAGACCTGCGAGACCGCCGAGGACGCGGGGGCGGCGCTGGAGCGGGCGTTAATTAGCTTTATGCTGGACCGCCATATCAAGGCAGGTTATTCGGAAGTGTTGCCGCCGATTTTAATCAATTCCGCATCGTTAACCGCGTCGGGGCAGCTTCCAAAGTTTGCCGAGGAAAGTTTTAAGTGCGATCGCGACGACCTATGGTTAACCCCCACCGCCGAGGTGCCGGTGACCAGCCTTTACCGGGACGAGGTTTTGCCAGAGGGGGAACTGCCCATTCTCCACTGTGCCTACACCCCTTGTTTCCGCAGGGAAGCTGGCAGCTACGGTCGCGATACTCGGGGATTAATTCGCCTCCACCAGTTCAATAAAGTGGAGCTATTTAAGTTTGTAAAACCGGAGGACTCTGAAGCGGCTCACCAGGCATTAGTAAAAGATGCGGAGGCTGTTTTAGAAGCCTTAAAACTACCCTATCGAGTGTTGCAATTGTGTACCGGTGACATCGGTTTTTCCGCTCGAAAATGTTACGACCTGGAGGTGTGGCTTCCGTCCCAAAATAAATATCGCGAAATTTCAAGCTGTTCTAACTGTGGCGATTTCCAAGCCCGTCGCGGGAATCTTCGCTATAAGGTGGCGGGCAAGAAAGGCACTCGGTTTTTACATACTTTAAATGGATCTGGATTGGCGATCGGTCGTACCATGGCAGCCATTTTAGAGAATTACCAGCAGTCCGATGGCTCCATCACTGTGCCCGAAGTTTTACAGCGATATATGGGCGATCGCACCGTTCTAGGCAACTAATTAATCGTTCGATCTACGCTTAGTAAATTAGTCAAAAAATGACCCACTCTACCGATATCGAGACCCTGGCAAAGTGGATGGCCAGCGATTTTAGTAATCAAGAGCAAGCCATTGAAAATCCACCCTTCTTTGCCCACATTAAAGTGTGTATGCGCCCCCTTCCCTGGGATTTAATGGGCGGCGCTAGTTTATATCTAGAACAGGCTTACGCTTTTGCCTTAGATCAACCCTATCGAACGCGGGTTTTAAAGCTAATTACCGTTGACGATCATATTGAAATTGAAAACTATGGAATCGCCAATGCGGAAGAACTTTACGGTGCGGCGCGCGATCCAAAACGACTTAAAGAATTGACCCGCGATCACACTGAATTAATGGGCAAATGTAACTTTATTGTTCACTGGACCGGCAGTATGTTTGCGGGGAATGTGGAACCTGGCAAGGGCTGTTTAGTGACTCGAAAAGGTCAGGAAACTTACCTGGATAGTAAATTTGAGATTGATGGCGATCGCTTTTCCAGCCACGATACCGGGCGCGATGTAAAGACCGATGAACAGGTTTGGGGCGCAAAAGCAGGTCCCTTTGAATTTGAGCGGGTTGCCAGCTTTGCGAATGAGGTGAATATTCCCACTTAGCTAGGGCGTGTCATCAATTAAGAGCCAGAAGCCTTATACAGTGGGGAGTACACGCCCTTTTAAAACAAAAAAGACTAGGAGCTGAAACCGTTACAGCGAAAGGCTTTGAGGTTTAAATGATGACAGCTCCTAGTTTTTAACCGCTTTTTTTGCTGGCTTTTTTGTTGATTTTTCAATAGCTTTAGCCTTTGGCGATCGCCGTCGAGGAATATCGTAGACCAGAAAATCTTTTGCCATTGACGTGTTAGGAAAAATCGCCTTAGCTTCCTTCAATAAATCCTTAAACGTAACTGCGTTGCCGGGATTATAACGAGGGCTTAAATGGGTCTATATTAAATGTTTTG
>CALCTI010000196.1 GCA_937894105.1 uncultured cyanobacterium | reverse complement strand
AGAGTCCATTCGGCTGCTTCGACAGTCAGAACCGTGTTTGTACATCTAACCTCCATTAAACATTGCCACAGGTGCAAGTTACCGATGCCCATTACCTGCGATCGCCTGGTGATCCCTCCTGGCAGCACCGTCACGATTCAAGCCAACTGGGATGAATTCAACGATATTTTGCAGGAATTGGGCGATCGCCGCACCAGCCACATTGCTTACCAAAATAACCAGCTCAACATTATGGTGCCTTTGCCCGCCTACACAAGAGCAAAGGAAGACTTGGAAGAATTCATTAAGATATTGTTCGAAGAATTTAGCACTCATTACCGTCCCCTAGGTTCGACTACATTACAAAATGCCGAAAAACTAGTGGGTATCGAGCCAGGCAATTGTTTTTATATTCAGAATTCTGACCCTCTTTCCACAGAAACGCCCCTCAATTTAGAACAGGTGCCCCCGCCGGATTTAGTCCTTGAAATTGACATTTCATCAGGGAACTACCTTGACATCTACGCTGAGTTAGGAGTGCCAGAAGTGTGGCACTACAGCGGAGAATCAGTGCGAATTAAGCGTCTTGATATTGATAGCAAAACGTATCAGGCTCAGTGGAATAGCCAGTATTTTCCTGGCTTGTTGTTATCAGAAGCCTTACCCCTATACCTAGAACGCACTGAAATTGACGGGCACAGAAACACTATGGAATCGTTTCAAATTTGGGTAAAAGAACAGATTGGCAAAACAAATATTGCTGGATGATTTTTTCAGAAAACCTAATGAGAAACCTAAGGCTTTGACTTTTAAAAGTTAGGACAAGTAGCTAACAGAACCTAAGTACTGGATCAAGGTATTGTGTAGCTTTTGTCAAAGCTTTCACTGGGAACTGGGGTGATCGCCAAAAATCGCTTACCACAAGATTTACCGCCCGAGTATCTTTGGAAATATTGGGAAGTTGCGAGTAACTATATCTGGAGCTGGATAACAACGTCCCGACAACGACTGTATAACCAAGAGGAACAGTACGGGGATCACTAGTTTTCAATTTATTCCTTGCATAAACATAAAGAAAAATCGCGATTTATGGGCAAAGAATCTAAAAACAAATCATAATAACGGAAGGAAAAGATTTGCAATGTCACCTGCATCTTTACCTACACGTACCTTTTCTTAATCTTTTTATTCCTGTTTTCTTGGTTTTAAATTTCAGAAGTGGCTATTCAGCCCCAACACCTTCAGAGTCAAAGTAATAAAGTATCGAAAGTGACGGTATTTCGCCTCTTTCTTTGGAGGCAATGGGTCTGAATGAAATCTTCGAATAAATCCAGTTCAGTAGTCAGAATTTGTTTTGTAATACTTCATTTTTCAGGTATTTAAACGCTGATTTGCTACTGAGTTTCGATATTGACAGTGCTTTTCTTTCGATAATTTCAATACAAATTACACGTTTAACTTTTGAGTGTTGCTACTTTTTCAATGCAACCTTGAAAGGAAAAGCTTAATAAAACCAAAGGGATAAGTTTTCTTAAAGGCTTCCTGTGTGGGTGTTTCATCTGACCATCCCTCCTCTCACCGATTGATTGCCTAGAATGACTCAGCTTGTTCACCCGCTTACTGAATTAAAAAAAGATTTTTCCTCCCAATTCCATGGCTACTAAAAAACTTTCGAAAATCACGTTAACGCAACTAACTCTTCAAGACCGCGTAACGGGGTCCCATACCGAAACCGTCCACTGCCCTAACTGCGGGCAGCACGCTGAACGCCAGCATATTCAGGAGTCTCGCGTTATTCGAACCCAGTGCCCAAGCTGCGACTATCTCATGGTGACTTGCTCCCTGACAGCTCGGGTAATTGAGGCTTATTCCTCTGGTAGTTGGTTTGATCGGTAGCTAATATCAAATCCGGTATACTTTCCCCCCAATCGCAATAGTCAATGAGCACTGGTCCCGTCGCTCGCTAAGCGTTGACGAATCTAAATAGTGCGATTTTTGCCAGAAGCGAAGATGGGGGGGGACTTAAAGCGGGTTTGGCATAGTATCTGCCACGGAGAAAAGGCAAAATTCTATAAAAATTGAATTTACTGGGTTCAAACTCCAACAAGCCCCTCATCACAAACTTTCAATCGTGATGAGGGGCTTTGGTATAACCACTTAACCTTAGTACAAGACTTCCCAAGGGACGCTGAACGGACTTGTTAGGGTAAGTGTTGGCTAAGGGCAGCCTCAACGGTTTGTCAGCGTCCTCTTTAATCAAAGCAAGACAAATTATTTACTGCGCAAGGCTTCTGAAAGCTAATTGACGACACTCTCTGGGGACAGGAAAGTTTGACAGACTCAGCCCCCAATCTTTGCCCTCTGGAATTTCAGCACTGTTCCTACTTTGATGGTCAATCAACATGCGAGACAGGTAGCGATCGCCCAGTGTGTGGTTGGCGATCGCTGCGCTGGCAAAACCAAGACTACGGCTCCGCTCCAACGCCTCTTATTTTGATTGAACCGATCGTAGAGGGCCGCCCGCCTTTTTCAAGTTGAATACTTATGGATACCTATTAAATAGATATCTATTAAAGTTCCCCTAAGCCATGCGACGGCGCAACAGAGGCTGCGTCAGAGCCAGCAAAATCAAATCCATTCCAATTAAGACCAAAAGCGCCGCGCCAAAAGTAACCTCGCCAAAAGGGGCCGTTAAAACAACGCTCGTAAGATTCCAGTCACTGTGCAGGTAAAGGTAGCGAATGGGTTCAATGGCATAACTTAGGGGGTTTAAGGCGGCAATCCACTGTAGCCACGGGGGCATAAAGCTTAAGGGAACTAGGGCGGTACTGGCAAACAACAGGGGTAGGTTAACCACAAAAATCGCCGCCAGTAACTCGATATGCCCGGGTAGGGCAAAAGCCAGTCCCAAACTGAGGGCGGTGACGCCAAATACCAGCAGCACAATCACCGCAGCCACCACCGCTAGTCCAGTACCTGTGGGAATTCCGCTACCCAAGGCAAAGCCGGTGCCGATAATGACCGCTGTTTGCAGCAAGGTGAGGGTGGTGATAAATAGGGCAGAGGCTAAAACGATGGAATAGCGGGAGTGGAGGGGGGCCACAAGAAAGCGGTTTAAGAAGCCAAATTCTCGGTCAAACATGACCGGCAATCCGGCGTTGAGGGCTCCACCAAAGGCGGTAAAAACGATAATGCCCGCGCCGAGAAACTGTCCGTAAGCGGTGCTTTCGCCGAAGAGATCTTTAGGGACGTTTTGGAATAGGGCTCCAAAAAGAATCAGCCACATTAATGGCTGAACAACGCCCGCAACTAAGGTACTGGGACGGCGTTTTAGCTGGATAAATAGGCGCTTGGCCATGGCCAGGGTTTCCTGGGCAAAGTCCGCAATGGGGGTGTCGGGGCGATCGCGCCAGTTATCCCATTCATCGCCGTTGGGGGCTAAAACAAAATCCGTTGAAGCTTTGGAGGTAGTCATTAGCGGTTCATCGAAAGTGCTGCCGGGTATGGAGTCCTATTCCTTCATCGTAAAACATCTCCCTAGGCGGCTGGGGAATCTGTAATACGGATTCTCAGCTTTTTTTGTGCCGTTGATAGTTCGTATTACCTGGCTGTAAAAGCTATGGCTAAAACTACTGGGCCACTTCTAAAGCTGTGGTGACTTTAGACAACGGACATGGGCCTCTCACTGACAGCGGGCGATCGCAACCCAAGCTGTTCAAATCCCTGATAAAGCTGACCAATTATTTTCCGCGACGTTGCTTTTGTGGAGCTGCCCTGGCAAGCACGGGCGGAAATGGGCTGACCAATGGCAATGGCGATCGCACTGCCAAACCGAGGACCACCGGGGCCGTAATCAAAACTAATGGGCACCACTGCAATATCGTTAATTGGGTCGCCAGATCGAACGCCAGATTGAACGTCAGATCCGTTTCCAGCCTCGTCAGTTTCCAACGTGTAAGCGGCCATTCTTGCCAATCCAGGTTTTAGGGGATGTAGTGCCCCGTCACGAAAAATATCGCCTTCGGGAAAAATCGTTAAAATTCGCCTCTGTTCCAAAAGCTCAATGCCGTGACGCAAACTGGCAATTCCCGGACGGCGGGTATCCACAGGAAATCCCCCAAGACGCCGAACAAACCACCCTTGCAGCCCCAGCGTTTCGTTGGCGGACACCATAAAATGCACGTCGTCGCCGGTAACGCTGCGTCCGGCGGCAAAGCAAACCATAATGGCATCCCAACGCGATCGGTGGGTCGGAGCCAGGATCATAGGACCGGTTTTCGGTAGATGCTGCTGCCCGGAAACGTGAATAGGCCCAAAATATAAAGGCAAAAAAATTCGCTGGGCGAACCAGTATAAAAATTGCGCCAGCCACGGGGAAATACGGCAGTTCTTGAGGCGATCGCGATCTGGGGAAGGATAAACGGGCATAAAGCAGACGAGAACAGCAGACAATGAAGGGGACAGCGCGAAATACAGTACTTAACTAT
>CALCTI010000195.1 GCA_937894105.1 uncultured cyanobacterium | reverse complement strand
AGCACCGTGGTGTCCCGGAGAGACTGGTAGTCATTATTGATCAGGGCAATGCTAGGCAGGGTGGCTACGGCGAAATTCTCAATTAAAAATTGCTCCCCGTCGTGGAGGGCAGCAATGGGGAGCGATCGCAACCCAGGATCCAAGGAAAACTGAATCACCTCCACGCCATTTTCATCGAGCGCTTCACGAAACGGGGCCACAATCCAGCCATAGAGCTTTTGGGCGGCGGATAAATATCGCGGCAATGTTCCCAAGCTGCGATTGGTCAGCTGACGGCGGAACTGGGACGTTGTGCGCCTTAAGTCGTTTAGGGACAGGTTTTCAATGGTGTGGCGTAGGGGCTGACCAGTGGGCAAAATCAGGGTCAGCTCCAAATTGTCGTTATGGGCAAAGGTGTACAGCACCGCCGACATTTTGCCGGGATTTTGGGTGATCGCCCGTAATACCTCCTGAATGGACTCCAAAGAGGATTCCACCACCGGCACCTGGTAAGACACGCCCCAATGGTTGCCGTATTCCGCAGCCCGCAGATGTTCCAGGTTCCCCACCAGTTGCTCGCTAGTCAGTTCGTTCAAGCGAGCACCCAATTCCTCGCGATAGACGCTGGTATTAATATCCTGCCCCAGGGAAACGGTTTTTACGAAGTCCCCAAATTCCCTTCCCCGGGAGCCCACGGCCAACACATCATCACCACCGGAACGCTCATCGTCAAAGGAAGAGTGCTGCGAATCGGACTCTGATCGCGATCCTTGGGACAAGATATTTCTCAGCTCATCCACGTCGTTCGTGGACAACTCTTCCAATCAGGAATCAGAGTTGCCCGTCGTCGTTAACTGTATCGCGCCAGCGTTGGAGACCATGTCCGTTTGGGCAGCATTCAGTTCCAATTCAGTGGTAATCGCCTGGGGGGGCGCAATATCCGTCCCTCCTGCCTGGATCACCCCAGCGGTACCGTTTGTGCCCGCGTCGCCAATGGTGAACGGCACAATGGGATCTGCAATTAACCCCGCCTGCCAATGAAGATAATTACGCATAAGACCCCGCCCGAAGAGGCCAAGCTGGTGAGTCGCCCCAGCCCATCGATAAAGCCGCCCGTTACCCGCAGTCGGCCGCCGCTAATTACTTCAATGGCTCCTCCTAACCCCTCGGGACCACTGCGAGCATCAATTCCAGCGATCGCCACATCGGCAAGGGGAGCCCGCACCGTCACCCGCCCGGCATTAAACGGAGCCGACACGTCAATCAACCCGCCAGTA
>CALCTI010000194.1 GCA_937894105.1 uncultured cyanobacterium | reverse complement strand
CCAACCAGGGCACCTTGTTCCTCGGCGACCCCTCCGCTGGTGGTGCACCCTTGAGCGTAAATGACACGGTGCCCAATGGCAGCATTGGCGACCTGTTCTTCCGTCCTGCTCCTGGGTTTACGGGGGATACCTTCGAGTACGTTTCTCGGGATCCCCTCGGTGCTAACGACCCCACCCCGGCGGTGGTGCGCCTCAATCCCTTGGGGACCAACGAGCCTCCCGACACGGAGGATCGCACCTATGGGCTGTTGCCGAGCACTACGATTCCTTTAAATACGCTGATTGGCTCTGACCCCGAAGACGGCACCCCCAGCGCTTACATTATCGATGCGCTACCTGATCCGGTGGACGGCGAGCTGTTCTTGGGCGACCCCACCAACCCCGCGAACCGTATTGTGGCGGGACAGCAAATTCCCGCAGGGCAAATTGGCAACGTACAGTTTGTGGCCACTGCGAATTTCAACGGCACCGTCTTCCCCTACCGCGCGGTTGATTCCAATGGTTTGGCGGACCCCACCCCGGCTACGGTGACGTTGACCCCTGGAACTCCGCCGGAAACGAACGATCCGGTTACGGAGAATATCCCCCTTAGCCAAGCCACCCAGATTGTGGGCTTAACCACTCGCCTGGGCGGTAGCGACGGCGATGGCACCGTGGAGCAATATCGGATATTTATCACCAACGCCGATTCGTCCACGGCCTTGGGCATTGAGCCCGCTGATGGTCAGCTTTACTACTTAAATAGCGCTGGCACTCGGGTCAACCTCAGCAACAACGACACGATTCCAGCGGATCGCCTAGGACAGGTGTTCTTTGAAGCGATCGGCACTTTCGACGGGGCTGGATTCCAGTACGCGGCGATTGATAACGATGGTCTGGAGGATCAAACGCCGGCGCGGGTCATCCTTAATGCGCCCCCGGAAACCTTTGCTTCCACTGAGCAAGCGGCCCCTGGCACCACGATTCCTGTGGATCCTGCTACCGGCGGCACGGCTCCTGGCTTAGGCGGCGTTGACCCTAACCAAGGTCCTAGCCCCATCCTCGATACGCCCATTTCCTTCTTTGAAATTGCTACGGTGCCTGACCCGGCGGAAGGTTCGATCTTTATCCGTCGCCCGGGTCAGCCTGATGATCTGATTGAGGTGGGCGATCGCCTCACCCCCGCTCAGCTTGACCAGGTAGTTTTCACCGCGACCAATGATTTTGTCAACACGGACACTACCAGCTTCACCTACTTTGCGGTGGATAGCTTGGGGCTGCGGGATGTCACCCCGGCAACGGTCACCATCACCACCGTGGGCGCAAACCAGCCCCCCGAAACGGTGGATGTGTTCCAGGCGATTACGCTCAATCAGCCCAATCCGCTGACCTTCCCAGCGAATCCCGGTACCGATGTGGATGGTCCCATTGATCGCTATCGCATTGAGTCCTTGCCTGACTCCG
Organism: uncultured cyanobacterium; assembly: GCA_937894105.1. Classification (GTDB taxonomy): domain Bacteria; phylum Cyanobacteriota; class Cyanobacteriia; order CACIAM-69d; family CACIAM-69d; genus CALGDE01. The sequence continues at coordinate 16,001 of CALCTI010000194.1, read as the reverse complement.
CCGACGGCATTTTGTACCTAGGCGCGGTGAACCCGGCTAATGCGGTTAGCGTCAATGACGAACTAACGCCCAGCCAGCTAACCCAGCTAATTTTTGTGCCTGAGGCGGGCTTTAACGGGGGTGAGTTTACCTATGCGGCGATCGACGGTACCAACAACCCCGACCCGACCCCAGCCACCTTCACCCTGAATGCGCCGCCGGAAACCAATAATGCGTCCGGCTTGCTCAACCCTGGCGACACCCTGGAGTTGGATCTAGCGCCCGCTGGCGGCACCACGACTCCCACCACCGTTCAACAGTTGACCCCTGGCTCTGATTCCGACGGCAACGTGGAGTTCTATCAGTTCGATGCGAGCACTTTCCCAACGGTGGGCGAAGGGCACCTATACAATAGCCACCCGGCAACGGGAGGTCAGCCCATTGACGGAACCAACATCTTTGCGGGCTCGCCCTATCGCATTAACGCGGCGGATATTGGCGACCTGTTCTTTGAGGCGGGACCGAACTTTACTGGCGGTGTGTCCATTGAGTACCAGGCGATCGACAACAACGGGGCGATCGACCAGTCTCCAGCCACAATCTCCCTCTCCACCCCCGGCACTAACCTGCCACCCACCACCGATGATGCCACCGGCACCGTTCCCGCTGGCGGTACCTTGCCCCTAACGGGCTTGCCCCTGGGCGGTGATGATCCGGAAGGCAATCTCGATATTTTCCGCATCACCACCGTGCCCACCAACGGCACCTTGACCTTGAGCGGAGTCACCGTAACCGCCACCACTAATATTCCGGCGAACCAGATTCAAAACCTGGTATTAACGGCGGACGAACAGACTTATTTCAACGGCCATACTATCCAGAACGTGGCGATCGATGACCAAGGGTTACCGGATCCCACCCCAGCTACGGTGACTTTGACGTCGGGCGTGTCTGCTCCGCCGGAAACCCAAGGCGGCTTTGTGACGGTGCAGTCTGGTCAGCGGGTGGACCTTACCTTCCCCACTTTCCCCGGCACCGACCCGGACGGCTCCGTGGAGAACTTCCGCATCGACTCCCTACCCAGCAACGGCATGTTGCTACTGGTGGTCAGCGGTGTGGAAACCATGGTGAGCGTGGGCGACCAGATCAGCGCTGCAGATATTGAATCGTTGGTGTTTAAAGCAGACAACGGCTTTAATACTCCCACCCAGTTCACCTTTGCGGCGATCGATAACCAGGGCAATGTGGACCCCACGCCGGCTACCTACTTTATTTCCCCTGGTAACCAAAGCCCCGATACTCGTCCGGCAACTTTTGCGGCGCAGCCTGAGGAGGCGGTACGTTTGGCATTGTCCACCGGTATTCCTTCGGCGCAGACTCTGGGTGGGTCTGACCCCGAAGACGGCAGCGATTTGGATGCACCCACCGGTGCCAATCCTGAGCCGGGACCGGCCTACTTTGTGATTGAATCTCTGCCCGATTCCAGCCAGGGTATTTTGTACCTGGGTGATCCGTCCTTGAATAATCCCGTAAGCGTGGGCGATCAGCTACCGCCGGATGCCATTCAAAATCTGTTCTTTGATGCCAGCAACACTTTCTCTGGTACCACCTTTACCTATGCGGCGGTGGATAAGAACGGTGCACCGGATCCCACCCCGGCCACGGTGATCATTGAGCCAGAAAATCGCGCCCCCGATACGGTGACCACCTCCATTACGGTGGACGATACCACGCCGGTGAACTTATCGGGGCTCGGCGGTAGCGACCCTGATACGGGGGATTCGGTGGACTTCTACACCATCTTGACGATTCCCGATGATGGCACCCTGTATCTCAACGATCCGTCCGGCAACAACTCGCGAATTATTCAGGTGGGCGATCCGCTGACGCCCGATGAGATTACGCGTCTGTACTATGAAGCGCCGCTTAACTATGACGGGAGCGACTCCTTCACCTACGCCGCCACGGATACCCAGGGCTCTCAGGATCCCACCCCAGGCACGGTGTTCTTGCCCAATACGGGGCAGAATATTCCGCCGGACACGGACGATGCTAGCTTCCAGGTCACCGATGGTAATTCCGTTACCCTCAGCACCTTGGGCGGCGTTGATCCGGAAGGACAGTTGGACTTCTTTCGGTTCGATTCGGTGCCCTCGCCCAGTGAAGGGATTCTACGGTTGGATGGGGTAGCGATCGCTCCCGGGCAGCAAATTCCCGCCAACCGGATTACCGATGTTGTGTTTGAAGCAACGGACGGATTCGAAGGCATTATCCAGCTGAAATACGTGGCAGTGGATACCTTGGGGGCAGCGGATCAGACGCCGGGAACGATTCGCATTGAAATCGATAAAACCAGCGAACCCCCCGAAACCACGGGTATTGTCACCGATTTAATTGACGCGGGCGATACCTTGCCCATCGGCACCGGCGTGGGTGGCACCGATACCCTCACCGGCAGCGACCCTGACGGCGACGATATTGACCTGTTCCGGATTCTGTCCGTACCGTCCTCCGGCGAAGGTCGTCTCATTATCAATGACCCTCTGGTGGGACCCACCGTTGTGGCCGCGGGCGACTTGATTACTCCCTACCAAGCTCAGTTCCTCACCTTTGAGGCGGGACCGAACTTTATGGGAATCCGCATTCAGTTTGCGGCGATCGACGCTACCGGACTTCAGGATCCCACCCCGGCGGAAATTGTCATTGGTACAAACGTTCAGCCGGTTCCTACGCCAATTGAACCCGTGCCCACCCCCGGTGGAACGTTGCCTCCGCCTCCGCCGTTGTCTGTGGTCGAGAGCCAGCAGCCCCCTGTGGATTTGGAATCCTTGCGGCGTAAGGAAGCAGCGGTGCAGGCACTGTTGGCGCTAGAGGCGGAAATTTGTGAGGTGTGCAAAGAAACTCCGGAGCTAGACTCCGTTGTTTTTCCCGATCGCCCCCACGTTCCTTCCTTTAACGTGCAGCAAACGCCCGAGCTGGAGTTTCCCCTAGCGGCATTTATTCCTGAGGGAATCCAGCCCACGGATACCAGCAGCCAAAGCGAAGTGCTCATCGGTACGCCCAATCCGGACGCCATTCGCGGCTTTGAGGGCAATGATCTGATTGAAGGTCGCCCTGCCTTCGATATTCTGGCGGGCGATGCTGGTAACGACACCATTGAAGGAGACGCATCGGGCGACCTTATCTTCGGCGGCGTTGGCGGCACCGTAAACGCACCGGGCAGCGATCGCGATCTCCTCTTCGGCAACACCGGCAGCGATACCATCCAAGGCAGCCAGGGCGAAGACACCATTCGCGGTGGACAAGACGACGACCTGATTTTCGGTGGTAAAGACGCTGACCAAATTTTCGGTGAATTCGGCAACGATTCCATCGACGGTGAGCGCGGCAATGACACCCTTTACGGCAGTACCAACCGCCTGGGTTCTGATGATCCCAACGGTCGCGATCGCCTCCACGGTGGCCCCGGTCAAGACATCATCTTCGGCAACCGTGGCAACGACACCCTCGCTGGCGGCGCCGGCAATGACCTGCTGCTAGGCGGTCGTGACAATGACCAGCTAGAAGGCAGCGCTGGCGACGACATTTTGTTTGGGGAGCGGGATAACGACACCTTGGTTGGTGGCGTTGGTACCTCTCGCCCCGTTGGCCCCCTCGAAGACCGCGACTTCCTCCAAGGCGGTGTCGGCGACGACTATCTCCAAGGCAGTGAGGGGTTTGATACGGTGTTCGGTGGTCAAGGAGATGACTACGCTTTGGGTGGTAAAGATAACGACTGGGTGGCGGGCGATCGCGGCGCAGACACCCTCGTGGGCAGCCAAGGTAACGACACCATTTACGGTGGAAACCGCAACGTGGACCGTATCGACGGTGACCTGGGCGACCTCATCGACGGTGGCTTAGGACGCGACATCATTGCTGGCAACCGAGGCAATGACACCATCCTCGGCGGCGACGGTAACGACAGCATCACCGCCGGTCGCGACGACGACTTGGTGTGGGGTGACGCCGGAGCCGATATCATTCGCGGTGAGCGCGGCAACGACGTGCTCCAAGGAGGCGAGGGTAAAGACACCATTTACGGCAACACCGGCGACGATCTCATTCACGGCCAGTCGGGCAAAGATCGCATCCACGCGGGTCAGGGCGACGATCGCGTCCTTGGCGGCAGTGGTCGCGATCTGCTCCTCGGTGACAAGGGCAACGACACCATTGAAGGGGGGCTAGACGACGACACCATCTTTGGTGGCAACCGTAACCCCAACGACCCTGAACCCGCTGGCAACGATATTTTGTTCGGTGGTGCCGGTAGCGACGTTGTGAACGGCAACAACGGTAACGACACGATTGTCGGCGGCTTGGGTGATGACGAACTGCGCGGTGGTCAGGGCGATGACCTGCTCCACGGCAACGCCGGTGATGACTTTATCCTCGGTGATCTGGGCTCCGACACCATCTGTGGCCACGACGGCGACGACACCATTTACGGTGGCAATGCCAACCCGAATATGCCGGAAGATGCGGCGGACTTCATCGTTGCTGGACGCGGTAATGACTTGGTTGTGGCAAACCGTGGCGATGACACCATCGGTGGTGACGAAGGGGATGACACCATCCGCGCTGGACAGGGCAATGACCTGGTCTTTGGCGGTACTGGTAATGATTATCTCGACGGCGACAACGGCGATGACACCCTCGTTGGTGGCGCTGGCAGCGATCGCTTCCAACTGCGCGCCGCTGCAACCGGTACGGACACCGTGGTGGACTTCAACGTCAGCGAAGACTTGATCGCCCTAGAGGCGGGGGTCACCTTCAATATGCTGACCCTTAGCACCAGCGCCGACGGGCACAGCACCTTAATTCGTCTGGGTGATCAAACCCTAGCGGTCCTGCTATGCGTGCTACCGGAGCAGCTCACGGAAGAGAACTTTATTGAGGCGGAAGACGAACGGACCCCGGACGACTGCGATTGCAAGTGCCCCGACGAAATTCTCGAACCAGAGGGCTTAGGCGATACCGGCGAATTCTCCCTAGCGGGCGTTCCCCTAGGGTTATTCCTGGGCGGTGAAGGGAATGACTTCCTGGAAGCCACGGCTAATGGCGATATTGTTCGCGGCGATCGCGGCAACGACACCCTCCAAGGAGAGCAGGGAGACGACACCATCTTTGGCGGCGTCTTTAGCCTGGAGCCAGTGGGGCCCAACTTTGACCGCGACGAAATCTGGGGCAATGCCGGTAACGACATCCTTGTAGCCAGCGAAGGAAACGACACGGTTTACGGCGGTCGCGACAACGACGGCATCTGGGGCGGCAAGGATTCCGACCTGCTTTACGGTGACCTGGGTCAAGACACGGTGCGCGGCGAGCTGGGTAACGATACCCTCTACGGCGGCACCGGTAACACCGCCAATATTGACGAGTCTGGGGATTACCTAGACGGAGGCGAAGGGGACGATCGCCTGCTCGGTGGTCGCGGCAACGACAGTTTGCGCGGCGGCACCGGTAACGATCACATCTTTGGCGGTCGCGGTCGAGACTTTGCTGACGGCGGCTTTGGTCGCGACTTTATCTTCGGCGATCGCGGTGATGACACCTTGCTCGGCAAAGCGGGTGACGACACCCTCTACGGCGGCAACGGCAATATCCAAGACGCAGAAGACGGCAACGACCTGATCTTTGGCGGCGATGGCAGTGACGTTATCCTGGGCAACCTGGGCAACGACAGCCTGCTGGGCGGTGAAGATGCCGACACCGTTCGCGGTGGTAAAGGGGACGACGTAATTTGGGGGCAAGGGGGCAACGATTACCTGTTGGGCGATCGCGGTTCCGATACCCTGTGCGGCGGCGAAGGCAACGACACCATCATCGGCGGCACTGGCAATATCGACGTGCCCAGCGACGGCGACGACCACATTTGCGGCGGCGACGGCAACGACCTAATCCTGGCGAATCGCGGCGACGATCGCATTAACGGCGACGACGGCGACGACGCTATCTTTGCAGGACGGGGCAACGATAAGGTGTCGGGCGATCGCGGTGATGACCTGATCGACGGCGATATCGGCTTCGACACCCTGCGCGGTGGGGCAGGGCGCGATCGCTTTATCCTCCGCCAAGGTGCAGGCGCTGACCTAATTCAGGACTTCCGCATCGGCGACGACCTGATTGCCCTAGAGGGTTTGACCTTTAGCGACATCAATATTGGCGCTTCGGAAGTGGGTGCAACGGTATCTGCCAATGGCGAGCTGCTGGCAACCTTGGCCGGCGTTGATGCAGCCCAGCTAACGGAACTGCAATTTACCGACAACCTGGGGATTGCTGACGATTCCTGCCCCTGCCCCATCGTGCCGAACCTGGAGCAGCAAGTTGCCCTACGCGGCTTCGACCCCAATGCTCCTCGCCAGCCCATCATCGGTCGCCCCATTGATGACGTGCTCTTCGGCGGACCTGGCGACGACCTAGTTTCGGCGGACTCGGGCAACGACGTGGTTTACGCCGGATTGGGCAATGACTTTGTCCTCGGCGGCACCTCCAGCACCGTCCCCGTAGGACCCGAGGTGGATCGGGATATCATCTTCGGCAACCCGGGCATTGACTGGCTATTCGGCAACGAAGGTCAGGACCAAATCAACGGTGGCAAAGGGGACGACGGCGTCTTCGGCGGCAAAGATAACGACGTGCTTTACGGCGATGAGGGCAATGACCTGATTTCCGGCGATCGCGGCAGTGACATCATCTTCGGCGGCAGCTCCAACCCCGAGGTGAACGATCTGGGCAACGACATAATTTTTGGCGGCGACGAAGACGACGAAATTTATGGCAACGGCGGCAACGACAGCCTTATTGGCGGTACCGGCGACGACACCGCCTTCGGAGGGCAAGGACAGGACGTGATCTGGGGCGAAAGCGGCGAAGACTTCCTCGCGGGCGATCGCGGCAATGACACCCTCTGTGGCGGAGACGGGTCCGACACTATCCTGGGCGGTGCTGGTAACGATACCGCCTGTGGTGGCGCTGGCAGCGATCACCTATTCGGCAACGAAGGCAACGACACCCTCCACGGAGGCGAAGGGGCTGATATCCTCCGTGGGGGCATGGGCGATGACTCCCTAGTGGGAGGCGACGGCGGCGACGTGCTGGCGGGCGAACTGGGCAACGACGTGCTGATTGGCGGTCGCGGCTCCGATCAGTTCGTGGTTGGAGCCAACGGCGGCTTCGATATTATCCGCAACTTCGACAGCCGCAGCGATGTCATCGTCCTAGACGGCAGCGTTGCCCTCAGCGAAGTGCAATTGGTACCCAATGCGATCGGCGTGGAAGTGCGATCCGGCGCTCAAATTCTAGCCACCCTAGAAGGCGTCACCCCCAACTCCATCATCCCCATTAGCGAAAATGGCGGTGCCGTTGTGCCCCTGAGTGCCCTGTAGATTAGTTGATTTCCCAAATTGGGAGTCGTGCAGTGGCAGAGAAGGTGGCGATCACTTCACCCTCTCTGCCCTAGTTGGCTCAATCCTCAAAAAGGGCAATCTTCCAAATCAGCCTTACACGGTTTTGCTCGCTGTAACCAGGACATTTGGCATCGCTTTAGCTGCTTCCTTCGCAACATCTCGTTCTTTCTTGAACTGACTTATAAAACTGAAAAACCTCCCGCGTCAGAGATAGGCACGGGAGGTTTTTCATGCGCAGAGGTTTATTCACAGTGCCAAGCTTCAAATCGAATCTTGAGTGTGCCAAAACAAGGAAAATTAGGCTGCAAGCGAGCCAAAACCACAAATATCCCTATTTCTTTACAGAGGGAACCCAATTATTTCGTTCCCGGTGCCTTTGTTTCGCGAGTCGGATAGCCAGCCTTCTCGCGATGCTGTTTTTGGACTTTTCATAGACATCATGTCCGGCTTTATACCTTCCTTCCTTATCTTTGAAAATACAAAGCTGCCATGCAGCCTAATCTGCCGAGTCCTTTCAATAACAGGGCTTTCTCGAGGAAAAAGTGGGTAGCAAAACTCTGACTATACGCTTCATTTATCCGTGCCACAGTAACCGGATAAGTCAAATAAACTGCCTTGAACTGATCTGGAAACGTCCCTAAATAGAACTGCATAAAAGGAGTTTGTGGACAGCTTCATGAGAACTTCATACAAAAAGTGTTCGATCTTCATGGAAGCTTTAACTAACAAGGAAAACTCGTGCGTATGATGTATTCATAGGCAAGCAAAGGTAATCCTCAATACTTTTTCTTTGAGCAAGTCATTCAAGCCAACTGGTTATCGTAACTTCACTAGTTAAGCTTGTGACTTTAAATAAAGTTCTTCAAAGGGCTTACCGAAATTGCCCGCAAGATTTACCCCAATTACTCCGTATTGAAACGCCATGAAAACTTCTAACTTCTTCCCTGCACTCGCCGTTGGTCTGACCAGTGCTGTCACTGTTGGTCTTGCCGCTCCTAATGCTCAAGCAGCTACTATCGAAACCCATTACTACGAACTAGGCAGTCACCCCGACGGTTTAGAAGCCACTCCAGCTTATGGAAAGCGCCAAGACGGAATCAATGGTCTTTTCGACGACTCTGGTCCTGCCACTGAAGATGAAGTGACCTTTGACTTCGACGATCCAGCCTCTGATATGAATATGACCTATGTGGTGGATTCTGATCCCACCGAGAGCGTCATCAATATTACAGGAACCGCTTTTGGCGGCGTGGACATGGGTGCCACTTACGGCGAGACCTTCTCTGCCGTCATTGACTTCACTTACAAGCAAATTGATACAGACGAAAAATACTTTGCAGAGGTCAACGGTCCTGATTACTTCGGCGAAGGAACGTTGATGGTAGACGGTCAAACCATTTACCTCCGTGCCAAGGATGCTGGCGGTAACTTCTTCAACTTGGGAACTGATTTTCGTGGCGAGCCTGGTCTGTCCGGATGGGGCTGGTTGCAGTACAGCCTTGATGAAGAAAATTGGTACGGCTCGGCCGATGGTCGCACCGCCGATTGGTTGTTCACTGCAGAGAAGGTGCCTGAGCCTACGATGACTTTGGGTCTACTTGCTGTGGGTGGTTTGTTGGTTAGCCGCCGCAAGCGCCAGTCTGAAGTATAGGTCCAACAATATTTAGTATTGCAATCCCATCGTTAATTAAGGTGATGGGATTGCTTACAAAAAAGCTTGCAATGCTGTCTGAGCTAGCAAGGCAACTACATATACGGAGTACGATCGCTTAAGGGGGATCGTGCTTTTTTTGTGTGTGGCGACCGTTTAAAATTTCCCTAGGGTAATGGGGGAAGATTGGGTGATTAACCCATTACCTAGAAATAATTGACCGAAGATACATCAAGTAACGCTCCTAATTTGTCAGCCACTAACCTGCAACCGTTGTCGGCGGAGCTGGTGAAGTTTATTGCTGCGGGCGAGACCATTGATTCTCCAGCGGCGGCCGTGCGGGAGCTTTTGGATAATGCCATCGATGCCGGTGCTACCCGGATTTCGGTATCTCTAGATTTAACGCGGGGCTGGATCCGGGTTGTGGATAATGGCGCAGGAATGGATTTACCGGCTCTACAGCTGGCCGCGATCGCCCACACCACCAGTAAATTACGCGATCGCTCGGACCTGGATTGCATTGACAGCTTAGGATTTCGCGGTGAAGCCCTCCATAGCCTGGCGCAACTGTCGTCATTGAGTATTGCGAGCCGGGTCAACAGTCCTGAGGGATTGCAAGGATGGCGACTATCTTATGACGCTCAAGGGCAGGGTGTGGCTGAAACTCCTGTGGCGATCGCCCCTGGCACCATTGTGGAAGTGGACCAGTTGTTTGATCCCCTGCCTGCCCGTCAGGAGAGCTTGCCCAGTTTGCCCCAACAGCTAAGGCAGGTACAAATTACAGTGCAAAATGCAGCGTTGGCCCACCCCGAGGTTGCCTGGCAAGTGTACAAACAGGAGCGGCTATGGTTTTCTCTCGGCCCTGGCACCACCGCCCGCGATATTTTGCCTCAGGTTCTAACGTCGGTGCGCTATCCAGATTTACAGCACCGTTACTGTGAACTGACCTTGCCAGGGCGATCGCCCCAAGATAATTCTTCCGCCTCCGTTGCCCAGATCAACCTTGTGATTGGCTTACCGGATCGCGCCCATCGCCGCCGCCTAGATTGGGTGCGGGTCATGGTGAATGGGCGATTGGTCCAGGTGCCGGAGCTGGTTACCGCAGTGACGTCAGCCTTTTACCGTACCTTGCCTCGCGATCGCCATCCCATTGCCGTGGTGCATCTGGCAATACCGGCGGGATGGGTGGATTGGAATCGTACGCCGTCAAAACGGGAAATTTATTTGCGCCAGGGAGAGTGGTGGGCAGAACAATTGCGCCAGGCGGTGACCGATACCTTGGCGATCGCCCCGACTCAGCAGATGGACGGCTACCAAACCCAACGGGTTCGAAATCTGCTACAGGTGTCTGAGCCCAAGGGAATTTATAACGTTGACGCCGAGCCAGACACCCAAACTTTAGAGCTTGAAAACAGGATAACTTCCACACCTCTGGAACCGGCGTTGCCAAAATTACGGGCCGTCGGGCAAGTGAACCAAACCTATATTGTGGCGGAACACCCTGGCGGCCTATGGCTTGTTGAGCAGCATGTGGCCCACGAGCGAGTGCTTTACGAGGCGTTGGGGAGTCGCTGGACAATAACTCCCCTTCCTCAGGCGCTGGTGGTGCAAGGTTTATCTGAAAGCGATCGCGAGCGCCTCGGCGACATTGGTGTTGAATACGATGAATTTGGCGACGATCTTTGGGCTATTCGTAGCGTTCCCGCGCCGCTGGTGGATCGAGACGACTTGGAAAGCGCCGTGCGGGAATTGGCCAAAGTTGACGATTACAACGAAGCTCGAGCGGCCGTAGCTTGCCGCACCGCCATCAAAAATGGTACCTCCCTGGAATCAAGGGAAATGCAAACATTGCTCAATAATTGGCAGCGCACCAAAAACGCTCGCACCTGCCCCCACGGTCGCCCCATTTACCTGTCCCTGGAAGAAAGCTCCCTGGCTCGCTTTTTCCGCCGCCACTGGGTTATCGGCAAAAGTCACGGGATTTAGGCGATCGCCCGCCCACTATGACGGTCACCAAGAGCGCCATCAAGCTGCGGGAGCTTGCAAAGTAAATACCGTGATTTCAGGACGACACAATAGGCGTGCTCCCAACTGCACCATGCCGACACCGCGATTGGTGTAGTGAATCATATCTCCAACTTCGTATCGACCTTCGGGATAAATCTTGCCGTAGGGCGGGAGAAATAATGCGCCCACAACGGGAAAGCGAATTTGTCCAGCGTGGGAATGTCCCGACAGCTCTAAATCAAACCGTCCGGTCAAGCTGCTAGTGTCGGCAAAATCCGGCTCGTGCACCAATAAAACCGCCGCGCCTTCCCCGGGTAGCTGCTCTAAAACGGCGTCCAAATCCGGTTCCCCAGACCAAATATCATCCACCCCCGCAATATGTAGCTGCTCTGACCCGCGTTGAATGGTATATGCCGAATTGTTCAAATCCAAAACACCACTTTCTTTGAGGATCCGTCGCACTTCCACGGGATCGCTCCAATAATCGTGATTGCCCAACACCCCTGCGGTTTTTTGCGTGGGCGTCAACCGCCGTAGCCCGCCAATCAAAATATCCGCATACCGGTCGGGGTGATGGGTCACAAAGTCCCCCGTAATCACCACCAAATCTGGATCTTGCCCATTAACCAGGTCAATAATTTGATTAAGTCGCTCCTGCCCCATCAGTCGTCCCACATGGGGGTCGCTAATGTGCACAATTTTGAACCCTTGGAACGCGGGCGACAGTCGGGGTAGGGTTTCTGAATGCTGAACCACCTCAATCCAGGCGGGTTCAATGTGGAAGCTGTAGGAGGCGATCGCGATACAGAGGGCCAAGGCGATTAAAATACCTGACACTAACCGTCTAAAAAAACGCTTCATAACCTCTTCTGATCAACATCTCTAATCAACCGGCTTTTTTCGCCTGATTGCGATAGCGCACGTATTCACCTGCGAAGGCGATCGCCCCAGAAAACAAAATCAACAACACACTCAACGCATTCACATCCGGCTTCACTCCCGTACGAATGCGGCTAAAAATCTCCATCGGCAACGTGGTGGCACCGCTGCCCGCTGTAAAACTAGAAATCAAAAAATCATCCAGGCTCAGCACAAACGCCAGCAAGCATCCCGACAAAATTCCTGGCGCAAGCTGAGGTAATAACACCTTAAAAAAGGACTGCAGCGGTGTGGCTCCCAAATCCAACGCTGCTTCTTCCAGATGGGGATCCAAATCAGCCAGTCGGGTAGAAACAACGATCGCGATGTAAGCCAAACAAAACACCACATGGGCCGCAATAATCGTCCACAGACTCAAAGGAATTGCCAACGCCGCCAAAAACACCAGCGTCGCCACCGCCATCGCAATATCCGGCACAATCGTCGGCAAATAGGACATCCCTAAATACAACTTCTTTCCGCGAAACTTGTAGCGCGACAGCCCCACCGACATCATCGTCCCCAACACCGCCGACAGCCCCACCGCCAATAACGCAACCGCTAGGCTAGTGCGCAACGCCGTCAAAATCCGCGTATCGCCAAAAAGCTGCCCATACCACTGCCAAGTAAAGCCCTTCCACCCGGCACTATATGGCGACTCATTAAAGCTGTAAACCGTCAGCACCAAAATCGGCAAGTACATCAAAAAGTACATCACCGTGGAAAAGGCCCCTTGCCAGGAAATTTTTAGCTTTGGCGTAGCCATAGTTTCGACCATCTCCTCCTGTGAATCCTGGGTAGGTTGAGTTGCACTCATAGGTACTGAAGTGTCTTGTATTTCTCGGGCAAATTTATGTCAGCAGAGCTGCCAAAGGATTTCACCTAAACTTTTCCAGAGGACGTATTGCCGTAACGAATGAGTAAAGCTACTGCCGCACTCACTGCAAAAATCATAATCATGCTGAGGGACGAGCCAAACCCCCAATTTTGGGTGGGTCCCAAAAATTGATTGTAAATTAGGCGCGAGACGGTCATGCTCGATGCTCCCCCAAGCAGTTCTGGATTAATAAAATCGCCCAGGCTGATAATAAATACCAGCAATGAGCCTGCTGCAATACCCTGAAAACTTTGGGGCACCGTAATTTTCCAAAAACACTGAACCGGTGTCGCCCCTAAATCTGCTGCGGCCTCTAAAAGCTGTAAATCCAGCTTTTCTAAAGACGAGTATAAAATCAGCACCATGTAAGGCAAGAAGCTATAGCTCATCCCTACCAGCACTGCGGGAGCCTGGTTCAAAATATCCAGCGCGGGCAAATTAAAAATGCCCAAAACCGAGTTCAAGACTCCTGTAGGACGCAAAATTGAAATCCAGGCGTAAGATCGAAGTAAGGATGAAGTCCAGAGGGGCAAGATAAAGGCCACCAGCAATAAATTCCGCCAGCGTTTAGGCGACATGAGCGCAATCCAGTAGGCAACGGGAAATCCTAAAATCAGGCTAATGGCAGTGGTTCCCACCGCGAAGAGAAGCGATCGCCACATTACCCGCAGATATACCGATTCAAAAACCTGCGTGTAATTTTCTAGCCCCGATGGATTAACCAAATCCCCCGGTTGAATACCCGGCACCAAACTCAGCTCAAAAATTACCAGCGTCGGCAACACCAACAGCAACACCAGCCATAAACCTGGCGGCCCCAACAAAGCCCATGGTCCGACCCAATTTTTCTTGGCAATATTGGGCACAGTGTCCAAAGACCCTGGAGTATTAGGGGGCGGCGCTGTCTGCGTCACGGCTTTGGTAAAAAATTATGCTGAAAAATCGTCAAATGCCACGTAGAACGGCGACTACTTAACTTTATAACTGTGTCTACGATATCCTGCCTAACCTCGAATAACCACCTATCCTCTGCTGTTGCACCGAATCATTCACGAGCACCCTACTCCGATTAAGCATTCCCAGATTTTAGGAGCTGCTATTCAGGAGCCGCTGTTAGTTCACGTGTAAAGTCAATAGCTGCAAAGGATTAGTCCCAGTATTTTTGATTTTAAGGATGTGTACTCTCCACTGCATCAAGCTTTTAGAGCTTAATTGACCGGTGTCCTAGCCACTGGTTAATTGAGTCCAGTATCGGTTGTAAAGCTCCGTCGAAGCTCCTACGGGGGCTAGCCCTTCACACTTTGCCAAAACATCTTCGGGGGGAAACAGGCTGGGATTGTTTGAAATATCAGTAGGCAACAGCTTAAAAGCCTCGCGACTCGGGGTGGCAAAGGACAACGATTTTGTCACAGAGGCTGCCACATCAGGGCGCAACATAAAATCAATCCACGCATGGGCTGCATCTGGATTGGGCGCAGTAATCGGAATTGCCATTGTGTCGGTCCATAGGGACGATCCACTGGCAGGAATCACGTATCCTAAATCAGGGTTTTCCGATTCTACGCCCACAGCATCAACGGAATAGCCCATTGCTAGCGATAAATCCCCTGCCACAATGCGATCGCGCCAGGCATCCGTCGTAAAACTCGCTAAAAAAGGCTTCAGCTCTTGCAACGCCTCAAAGGCTTTTTTTATCGCCTCAGGATCCTCCGCATTGTAAGAAAATCCTAACCGCCGCAAGGATGCCCCCATAGTCTCCCGCGTATCATTCATAAGGGTCATCCGCCGGGTCAACTTCTCCCGCTGATTCCACAAAAAGTCCCAGTCTTGGGGGGCTGTTCCTAGGGCCTTGCGGTTATAAACCAAACCCGTTGTTCCCCAGGATACGGGCACGCTATGGCTATTGTTGGGATCGTAAGACGGATTTTGATAAGGCTCAAATAAACTGTCTAGCCCGCTAATGCGATCGCGATCCAATTCCCGCAGTAAGCCCAGCTCTCGCATGCGCCGCACCATATAGTCCGACGGATAAACAATGCTGTAGGCACCACCGCCACCGGACTGAAGTCTAGCGAGCATTGACTCATTAGAGTCATAAATGTCCACTACCACCGACAGCCCAGTTTCAGTCTCAAACTGCTTCAATAGGGCATCGTCGGTATAGCCTGCCCAAGTAAAGATATAAAGCTTATTCGTATTCCCTGACGCCGTATTCTTCGGGCGCACATTGGCCAAACGCCAGCCACAGCTGGACAGGGACAGCCCCATTGCTGCCGCCGCTGTTTGTTGCAAGAAAACGCGTCGAGAGTAGCTACCGCCAGCCATTGTCACCAAAAATAAAACAGCAGAAGCCGATTAATACACAGAAACGAAATATACAGACACGATTGTCCGCCTTTTCCAAAGATGCCCAATAGCCTTAGACATCTTTACCAAGACTTCAAAATCATCCTCACTTTAGCCTATCCCCAAACGTTTCTGGCTCACGCCTAGGCATTAGGCAGGCATCGCCAAACCATCTTGGGCTGACCAGTGGACGTATACCTGGGTATTGACCGTGGGCATTTCTCCGCCAGTATTGACCTGCATTACCGTAATCTGCTCTCCCGACCGTAACTCCACCGCGTAGTGCACGTGGGTGCCCAGATACATGATGTTTCGCAATTGTCCCTCGAAGCAATTCACCTTGACTTCGGGAGGATATAGGCTTAAGCCGACTTTTTCTGGACGGATGCTAACGGCGATCGCCTCTCCCCCTCCCGGCTGCCAATCTTCCACAGGGCGTACCGCCACTGGTGATCCGTGATCTGTTTCCACCTGCCAGCCCTCTCGCTCTACTTTAGCCAGCCGCCCGCGTAATAAATTGGTCTCCCCAATAAAATCCGCAATAAATGGCGATCGCGGCGACTCGTAAATCTCGCTAGGCGTCCCCACCTGCTCCACACGACCCTCATTCATCACCGCAATGCGGTCCGACAAACTAAGGGCCTCCTCCTGGTCGTGGGTCACCATCACAAACGTCATGCCCAGCTCCCGATGTAAGCTGGACAACTCCATCTGCATCTCCTTACGCAGCTTCAAATCCAGCGCCCCTAACGGCTCATCCAGCAACAACACCGCC
>CALCTI010000193.1 GCA_937894105.1 uncultured cyanobacterium | reverse complement strand
GTTCTATCGCACCTGCAAGGTCTCAATTCACTGTTCCGTTGTTAGATCTAGACTCACCACACTGCCCAGCAAATCAAATTTTTCATTGCGATAGTCCGTCAGAATCAGCCCCAGCCGCTTGCTGAACCGATCGATCGCCTGCGCCACCACCGGGTCGCTTAAATGGGGCTGCAAAATATGACGTACCCCCACCACCACATTTCGCGAAAAAATCGATAGCCGCTTTCCACTGACCAACCGCACCATATCGGGGATGCGCAGGGTGGAGGTTAAGGCATCAGCAAAGGTCGTACTGGGAATGTAGGATGGACCGCCGCTGCGATCGCCAAAAATATTGGTATTGAACCGAAAAAACGTGTAAACGCCGTTAAAAATCCGCCGAAAAAACTGCGCCAACAGCCCCGCCGCCTCGTAATTCAGCGTATTAATCAGAGGATTGTTGTACACCCGGTCCGCCAGCTCTTTCGCCCGCTGCACGTCCGCCGCAACTTCATCCTGGTTCATCCCCTCAAGTTTCGGCTCGCTTCCCCCCGCCAGCATCATCTCCACGGACCGCTTCAAATGTTGTGCCCGCCATTGCAGCAGCGTCGCAATTAATTCCTGCAACTCCGAGGCCAGCAGGCTAAGAATTAGGTAAACAAACAGCAGCCCGATGGCGATATCGACAATGACAGGTAGTTGCATTAATCGCGTCCCAGTTACGGCGTCGTAGATGTGGCGTTATTGGTTAAGCATTGCCCAATAACTGACCTATCTTAGCCGCCGATCTTTTGCGATCGCCCAAACTCAAGGGATTGTTACCAATTTCAATCTCTGCTCACGCTCTTGTTAGCCCTCAAACTCTATCCGCTGATAAATTCCAGACAAGGGCAATTCAGCGGGAAAATACTTGAGTTCTAAAAGCGTTATGTCTAGACTCTCCGAGCCACTGTTTTTGTCAAATTGGCAAAATACCTTTGGGGCGGACGGTGTATAAGGTGCGCCGCTGAAGTCCTTCGTCGTGGCAGATTTCGTTGGCGGCTAGGAGTCCGCTGCTGACGGCTCGCTCCATTAATCCGCAGGGAAATGGCATTTTGACCCAATCTCCCGCAAAGAATAAATTGGGTGCACCGGACCGGGAACTGGGGCGATCGCGATAGCTGTTAGGGGGATAGCCCGAGAAGTTTTTCTGATTCACCAATTGGCGATGCAGCATATTAGCTGAACGCAGCTCAGGCACCAGGTCATAAAGCTCGTTTTCAAAGGTTTCTAATAATGCCGTTTGGGTGGGAAATTCCTTCTCTTTGTAACAGTAAGCGTGCAGTTCAACGACGCTGCCGCCGGTCTTTTCGTGCCATTTTTTATAGTCGTCTTGGATTTTGTGATAGCGAGTAATACTGTCAGTTAACCGATAGCCCGATAGGGACGTAAATTCGCTGTGGGCCCATTCAAAATCGCGGTCAAACCAAAAACGCGCCACCGCGAAGGGATCGGCAACGGGAAGTTTGGCAATGGCATCGTCTAATCCCGAATCCACCTCACCGTCGGCCAAGTCAAATAAATGGCGCACTCCGCGCACATCGGCGGCAAATACGAAATAGTCCGCTTCTAATCGGGTGAGTTGGCTGTGGTCGGTGTCGGCGTTGAGGGCGGCTAATTGAACGCGATTTCCCTGTCGCCGCAAAATTTTGTACTGGGGCAAACTGCGCTTGGCGGGACCGTTTTTAAGGGTGCCGTCGCTGTTGTAGGATGCGCCGTGGCAGGGACAACTCCAGCTTTTATCGTCGGCGCAGCCCACCGTGCAGCCCTGGTGGGTGCAGGTTAACGATAGGGCGCGATCGCCGCCAATTTCCGCTGCAAATACCGCATCCCCCGCCCCAAAATAATCCCAATTTTCATCGCTGGGCATTACCCCATTGCGCTCCACCCAAAAGGGAGCCGCCGACACCGATCCCGCCGGACGATAATCTACCGCCGTCACCCGGCCGTCTTTCCATTCCACCCGCTCCACCTGGGTTTCTGTGAGAATTTCGCCGCCTTTTGCGGTGACGCGATCGCCAATAGGATCCACCAGCGTGCGCCCCATATCCTGGCGGGTGCCGTTAAAAGCCAGCCCCTCAGGATTGCCGAAGAAATAAAAGTGGAAAAACTGCATCAGCTCCCCGGCGCTAAGCACATCTGGGGAGTTTAAGGTGGACTTGCCAAAAGGAAGGAAGTAAAGGTCGTAGAGCCCTTTTGGAAACCCCCCTTCGCCCCAGTCTTCCACGGATAGGTGGTCGAGGGCGGCGTAAGTGCGCTGGGAATCGAAGCTGGTAATGGCGTGGAACACTTCCCAGTGGAACGGCTTGGTCAGATTAATGCCCCACTTCAGACGGTTTGGGGAGGACACAGTGAGATCCACGATGTTCCAAGGAAAGGAGGACCGGCTGGGTTGGAACACCTCCGGGCGATAGGGCTTCCCTTGATACACCACTGAATAGTGATCCAGTGACACAAAATCCTGGCGAATATTCAGCTCTTCGGTGAGCTTCCACAGGTTGTAATACTGGGGAAAAAAGCCGTGGAAGCCATGTTCCATCTGCAACGATTCGCCGTTCACGTCAATGGACCAACTGGCAATTTTGCCCCCAAGCTGGGGGGATTTTTCAATCAGGGTCACCTGAAATCCCCGCTCGCTCAGTTCATAGGCGTTAGCTAATCCCGCTAGCCCTCCGCCAATGACCACCACCCGTTTCTTTTCCTGGGCTAGGTAAGGCAGGGCAATATTGTCCGGCTGGTATGTATAGGGCTTTGGCTTGTGGAAGCGGCTGTAGGCGATCGCCCCCCCCACGGCAGCGCCGCCCATTAATTTCAGCGCCGTCCGCCGGGAGAATGTGTGCTCTTCCCCCTCGGGTATCCCCAGATCAGCCTCCCCCGGCTCCACTGGCATATCTAAGGGAAAATCAACCGTATTGGCCACGTTGATTAAAGGCAGTGCTTCCGATGCCACTTTGGGTGAAGTGTCGGGCGGGGGAGACGGAATATTTTGCGGCTGGGGTTGCTCAGGCTCCTGCTGATCTAGTTTTTGCCCTGGGGCTTGCTCGGGAAAGTCCGAATTTGGGAGCATAAGATTGAATGGGAGTAATACGGCAACGCTTTCTGAAGGGATATTGAAGAGAAAATAGCGTTTGGGCCGATGGTAACTATCCCCTTTCAAGGCTGAGGGGCGATCGCAACACTCCGGTACCTATCTCAATAAAGCGTTTCCCATTGAGTTGCTCCTTTAGGTGAACCTTGAGAAATTTATCGCTGAATTTACGGTTGGAAGGGGCGATCGCCAAAATTCTCGGGCATAATTGCAAAGGGTTGTGACCAATCGGAAACTTTTTACAACTTTCCTTGGTCAACGGAATCACATTGAAACAGGCGAAAGCGGTACGCAGTCGTACCCACTAAAGGAGGAGAAAGCGCAACATGGACGAAACTTTGGCAACGTTGACAGGGTCGGCAACGGTCACCCTACTGATCAATGGTCAACTGTTGGAAATCACCTTGGACGGAGCCAATGCGCCCATTTCCGCCGGTAACTTTGCCGATCTCGTCGAGCGGGAATTTTACGACAACATTAGTTTTCACCGGGTGGTGCGCGATCCCGGCTTCGTGGTGGTGCAGGCGGGCGACCCCAACAGCCGCAATCCAGAGTTTCCCCAGGAACTGCTCGGCACCAGCGGTTTCACAGACCCCGCCACCGGACAAGAGCGCAATATTCCCCTAGAAATTCTGCCCCAGGGCGCTACGACTCCTATAATTAACCAAACCTTTGCGGAAGCCAACGTGACGGTGCCGCCGGTATTGTCTAACACTCGCGGCACGATCGCCTGGGCCCGCGCCTCGGCCAATAATTCCGCATCGTCTCAGTTTTATTTCAACGGTATTGATAACACGGACTTGGACGGACGCTTCTCCGTCTTTGGGCGTGTCAGTGGAGGACTGGGGCTGGTTGATGCCATCCAGCAGGGCGATCGCATTCAACTGGCGCGAGTCACCGATGGCACCATCAACGGTCGCACTTCATCCCTCACCACCGATCTGGGCACCGTCAACGCCATGATCAATATGCGCAACCGTGCTGATATCCCCGTAGCCAATGGCTTTTTGGTGGGTGGCGCTGGCGAGGATACGCTAGAGCTCAATGCGGGTCAATTGGCTAACGCTCGCAACGGCTATAGCGGCGTGGGCGGTAACGACACCATCACCGGCACCGGCAGTGACGATGTGATTTCCGGCGGTTCCGGCAACGACGTAATCAATGGTCTCGGCGGTAACGATTATCTGCGTGGCTTGGCGGATAACGATGTGATTGACGGCGGTGCGGGTATTGATGCGGTCAACGGCAACGCAGGTAACGACACGGTGTCCGGCGGCGCGGGCAATGACTTTGTGCGCGGTGGGCAGGGCAATGACGTTTTGTCCGGTGGCGACGGCGTTGATATTTTGACCGGCGATCTGGGTTCAGATCAGCTAACGGGTAACGCGGGAGCGGATGTGTTCGTGCTGCGGGCGG
This sequence comes from uncultured cyanobacterium, assembly GCA_937894105.1. Taxonomy (GTDB): domain Bacteria; phylum Cyanobacteriota; class Cyanobacteriia; order CACIAM-69d; family CACIAM-69d; genus CALGDE01. The sequence goes on along the minus strand of CALCTI010000193.1, from coordinate 429 downwards.
ACGATACGGCGGCGGATGCGGCGGCGGCGGATGTGATTTTGGACTTCTCAGTGGCTCAGGGCGATCGCATCGGTTTAGCGGGAGTTTCAGCCCTAAGCGAGTTGTCCTTAACGGCCAGCGGTGCCAACGTCACCATTCAAAACACCTCCAACGCCTTTTTAGGAGTGGTTAATAATGCCTCCGTCGCCGACGTGCAGGGCGCGTTAATCTTCACCGGTGCCAGCGAATCCGCCCTACGCATTTAACAGGCTATCCGCTTCCCCCCTTAAAAAGGGGGGACCGAGAGAAGGCAAGCCCTCCCTCGCAGTCAGCAGTTCTTAATTAAAGGGCTAAATTAAAGGGCTGATTTTGGATAATCTTTCCAAATCCTGTGTTTAAGAGCTAATTTATAAAGTAAATCTTAAGCCGCTAATCTGCGTATCATCAAGC
>CALCTI010000192.1 GCA_937894105.1 uncultured cyanobacterium | reverse complement strand
TGGCAGATCCGTTTAACGAACTTTGCACCTTACAACGGACCCACAACGCCACCTCTAATCCCCCCCTCACCGTTCCTGAAACCTACACCCACGACGCGGACTTCGCCCAGGGTCTCGCCCAGGGCACTATCATCGTCGATCGCACCCACTGGACCCGCTTGGAGGTGACCGGGGATGATCGCCTCAGCTTTCTCCATAACCAAACCACCCAAGACTTTAAAACCCGCCAGCCCGGTCAAGGGTGTTTGGCGGTGATTGTTACGGCGGCGGCGCGAACCATTGACCTTACCCTAGGAGTTATCACCGACAATGGGGTGCTGCTGCTGGCATCACCGGAGATGGGCGACGCCCTGATTTCCTGGTTTGATCGCTATATTTTCCCCATGGACCGAGTATCCTTTTCCGACAAAACGGCAGCCACCGCCACGTTTTCCCTGTTGGGAGCTACCAGCCGCAACACTTTAGTGGCCCTGGGCTTTACCGATATTGACTCCATGGAGGCTTATGACCATCAGACCATCGCCATCGGTGACGGAGAAGTGCGGGCGATTGCCCATAGTGGTCTGGCGAGACCGGGCTACACCCTATGGACCAGCGCTGATAATGCTGCCCCCCTGTGGCAAAAGCTGACAGAGTTGGGAGCAGTGCCCGCCGGCGAAACCCAATGGGAAACCTGGCGCATCGAAGACGGCGTTCCCAAATGTGGTCAAGAGCTAACGGATAGTTATAATCCCCTGGAGGCAGGGCTTTGGCACGCCGTATCCATTGATAAAGGCTGCTATATCGGCCAAGAAATCATTGCCCGCCTCAATACCCGCGACGGCGTGCAACAGTGTCTTTATGGAGTTCAACTCAACGGTCCCCAGCCCCCTGGAGCCAAGCTGCTAAACGGGAAAGGCGATCGCGCTGGCGTTATTACTAGCTGCCAAAGCACCGACGATGGGGCAGTCGGTCTAGCCTATATTCGCCGCAAACAGTGTGACGTGGGAGCCCGTTTTACCATTGCCAACGACAACCAAGACCCAGGCACTGGCACCCTTGTAGACATGCCCTTCGCAGTGCGGTCAAATCCGGCGGCAAAAGACAAACTATCGACACCGATTCAGCCCTGAAGCAGCTGACGCTAAAGATTAGCCCCTTAACTCCAGTTATTCTGATCAATTTATAATGGGCGATACTGGATTTGAACCAGTGGCATCCTGCTTGTAAGGCAGGCGCTCTACCGCTGAGCTAATCGCCCCTTTGAACACACAATACGACGCAAAAATTGCCTCGTAATTTAAGGCTATTTCGCAAGTGCGAGTCAGAGTATAGCAAGAAATGCCAATTTTCCACCAGCCCGTAAATTTAAAGCCGGGACAATTCGCCTACCTTGCCCAGCAGTCCTGGCGTCTTTACGTTGAAACCATCGATTATATTGCCCCCAAACAATCCTATTGGGTGCGCCCCTTAATTTTGACTCGGCACGAGCCGTTTTCGGAGCGGCCCCAGCTCGACCCAATGTCCCGCGATCCTTTGCTGACCCTTGCCCCTCACCGATCACCAACACTTCTCCCGGCGGCGCGATCGCCCCTCCCCAAAACCCAGAGTCCGTCTCAACGCCCCCCAAACCGACCAAGGGTGATCGCC
>CALCTI010000191.1 GCA_937894105.1 uncultured cyanobacterium | reverse complement strand
TGGGATGGAGTGCCCTTAGCCATGGGTGGCACCCTGGAATTCAACAAATATTGATCAGCATATAATCAAATATTGATCAGCATTTAATCAAATACTTACCCCTGCCCCAGGACTCAATAGCGCCAAAGGGTTCAGCCCCTAGCTTTTTTACTTCAAGGGGTATGAATTCCTTTTGACGTAAGGCTTTTGGAGTTTGATTGGTGACAGACCTTAAAAACTGAGCTTAAACGGGACTTAAAGTTTTGATGATGAGTGTGGCAAAACGTTCAGATCCGACTTGTCAACTGTCACCCACATCCCCTGTCTGATCCCTTGCTAGGCGATCGCTCTGGTGGGATATTGGACTGAATCGGGCAATGGCGAGCCGTATGGGCGCTGATTTTGAGACTACTTGAAATTATTAAGTACTCAACGCAGGCGTTTTTGTGCGTGTACTGGCATCGTTTCCCAAAGATATTGTTGAGTCGAGATTAGATACTTCGTATGGCTGTCGCAACCCAATCCCTTGAAGAACTTAGCATTAATGCTATTCGCTTTTTAGCCATTGATGCCGTACAAAAGGCGAAATCTGGCCACCCCGGTCTGCCGATGGGGGCAGCGCCGATGGCTTACGTTCTATGGAATCGCTTTATGCGGTTTAACCCCAAAAATCCCCAGTGGTTTAACCGCGATCGCTTTGTGCTTTCTGCCGGTCATGGCTGCATGTTGCAATACGCAATGCTGTACCTGACGGGCTATGACAGCGTCAACATTGACGACCTAAAGCAGTTCCGCCAGTGGGGCTCTCGCACCCCCGGTCACCCCGAGAACTTTGAAACCGCTGGTGTAGAAGTAACCACCGGTCCCTTGGGGCAGGGAATTTGTAACGGCGTTGGTTTGGCAGTGGCTGAGGCTCACCTGGCAGCCCGCTTTAATAAGCCCGACGCCAAGATTATTGACCACTACACTTACGTCATCCTGGGCGACGGCTGCAACATGGAGGGCATCTCCGGTGAGGCCTGTTCTTTGGCGGGGCATTGGGGCTTGGGCAAGTTGATTGCCCTTTACGATGACAATCACATTTCCATCGATGGTGCCACTGATATCGCCTTCACTGAGGATGTGAGCAAGCGCTTCGAAGCTTATGGGTGGCACGTGCTGCACGTGGAGAACGGTAATACCGATTTGGATGGAATTGCCAAGGCCATTGAGGACGCCAAGGCGGTTACCGACAAGCCCACCATGATCAAGGTAACGACCACCATTGGTTATGGCTCCCCCAACAAAGCTGACACCGCCGGTGTACACGGTGCTGCATTGGGTGATGACGAGGTGACCCTAACCCGCGAGAACTTGGGTTGGAACCACGCGCCCTTTGAGGTTCCTGATAACGTTTTGAGCCACTTCCGCAAGGCGATTGATAACGGCGCAAGCTTTGAGGCGGAGTGGGATAAGGAGCTGGCCCAGTACCGCACCAAGTACCCCACCGAAGCTGCTGAATTTGAGCGAATGTTGAGCGGTGAGCTGCTCGATGGTTGGGATGCTGATTTGCCGACTTATACCCCCGACGATAAGGCGCTGGCAACTCGTAAGCATTCTGAGATTTCTTTGAATGCGATCGCCCCTAAACTGCCTGAGCTAATCGGTGGTTCCGCTGACCTGACTCACTCCAACTTGACCGAGCTCCATTGCTCCGGTGAATTCCAGAAGGGCGCTTTCGAAAACCGCAACGTCCACTTCGGCGTTCGTGAGCACGCTATGGGCGCCATCTGTAATGGCATGTTGCTACACAACTCGGGCTTAATTCCCTATTGCGCCACCTTCTTAGTCTTTACCGACTACATGCGTGGTGCGATTCGTCTGTCTGCCCTGTCTGAAGCTGGCGTTATCTATGTGATGACCCACGACTCCATCGCTTTGGGTGAAGACGGTCCCACTCACCAGCCCGTAGAAACCGTTGCCGCCCTGCGCGTCATTCCTAACTTGTTGGTGATGCGCCCCGCTGACGGTAACGAGACCTCTGGAGCTTACAAGGTTGCCGTGGCTAATCGTAAGCGTCCCACCTTGCTGTCCTTGACCCGTCAGGGCTTGCCTAATTTGGCTGGTTCTAGTCACGAGAGCGTTGCTAAGGGGGCTTATCCTGTGGTGGATTGCGACGGGACTCCCGACTTGATTTTGATCGGTACCGGTTCTGAGGTGAGTCTGTGTGTGGATGCGGCGAAGGCGCTAAGTGCCGCTGGCACTAAGGTTCGCGTGGTATCAATGCCTTGCTGGCGCTTATTTGAAGAGCAGTCCGCTGAGTACAAGGAGTCGGTTCTGCCTGCTGCGGTTACTAAGCGGGTTACCGTTGAGGCGGGTTCTCCGTTCGGTTGGGAGAGGTACGCGGGCTCTGAGGGCGCAATCATTGGCGTCGCTGGCTGGGGGGCGTCTGCTCCTGGCGGCACCATCATGAAAGAGTACGGCTTTACCGTTGAGAATGTGGTGGCTAAGGCTAAGGCTGTTTTGGGCTAAGCATTGCGATGGTTGGGGATGATAGATTTTGTCTCCGACATCCTATGGCAAAGTCAGTAACTGTCTGAGTTTTCACTTCGTGTTTACTCCGTAAAATCTGAGTTCGATCCAAAGCCCTCTGAATAAGGGGGGAAAACTGGCTCAGGCGGCGATCGCGCCATCAAACTCAGGTCATAAAACTTGTTAATTTAAGGCTCACCACTGGTGGGCTTTTTTTTTGCAAGTATCCTGGGAGTGGTTTTGTTTGGGAAAGTTGAGAAAGGTTTGTGACTGATTCTGATAATCAACAGCCTAATAATTTGAATGATGGTCAGCTTGATAAGTCCCTGGTAGGCTTGGAGGGCTTGGCGTTAACAGACAGCTCCACGTTAAGTGACGAAGAGCTGGTGGCATTAGATCAGCTAATGGCGGAACCGGCTAGGGCCGATGTGTTTGAGGTGGGTATCGCTGAGGCGAATCTTGCTGAGGCGGATGGGGCGATCGCCCTCCCCAGTTCTCCTGCAATGGCTCCAGAAGCTACGCCCGCAGTACCCCTAGAGGGCTCGATGGAAAGAATGGAAATGGAGGCGCTGGATAATTTATCGCGGGAAATCCTGGCAGCCATTGATGAAACGGACGCTCAGGACGAGTTAGCGATCGCCTCATCCCCGATTTCAGCCAGTGTGCCCCCCGATATTGACACCTCTACCCCGAGCAATCCCCTTCAGGAGCTCACCCAAGATTTGCGCGAACTTCAGCAAGCGTTGCTGCTACAGCTGGCGGAGGACGTGCAGCGGCTGGGGGCAGAAAAGGCACGGCTGACCATTGATATTGATCGCCTGCAACTGTATCGACAGCGGCTGGAACAGAGGGAAGGGGCGATCGCCCAGGAGCTTTCCTCTCCCGCCGTTGACTCTATTGGCACAGCCATTGACCCCAACGCGAGAGAATGGGCCCAACGATGGGCTCAGCAGTTAGCTCAGCATATGGGGCAGTATTTGAACGCAGCTCTACAGGAGCGATTTGAGCCCACCGCCCCCCCCATTGAACCGGGGGGTACTGACGGTAATGCCCTTGATTTGGGTAAGCTCAGCCGTACGGACCAGGCGCTGGCCTCGTTGGAATATCGCGTGGAAACGGTGCTTCGGGGACTACAGCGAGATTTAGATACCTACGAAAGCGATTTGGTACAGCGGCTAAATCGTATGCACAGCTTGCAGCAGCAGGGGGAGCTGGTTTTGCAGTCTCTGGTTCACCGCCTGGAAGAGGTGTGGGTGCGTGATGCTGAAGCGGAGGCAGACCGTCATGGACAGCGAGATCGTCAGGACGAGCCGCAAAGTGGAGCACCAGGCACGTCGCTAGATTTACCCCTAGATTTATTGTCAAATACGTCGTCAGATGCGTCGCTAGACAGGCAAGGGTCTCCGGAACAGTCCCAGCAAACACTTCAAGGGCGATCGCCCTTGCTGGACCTGGCCGCCTCCCCTGAGCCGCCGCCGGTGGGTAATTCCCCAGCGCTTAATGTGCCTGGGTTAGATCCAGGGTTTTCGCCGGATTTGCCGGTGGATTTGGCTCCCGGTACCCGTGCGATCGTGCCCACAAAACCCGTAGACGCCGTTTTGTCAGGATTAGCGCTAGGACTACTGTCCACCGTTATCTTGGCCCTATTTAACGGCACTCTTAAGGTTATGTTCCAAGGGATCGGCCCCCAGTGGTGGTCCAGCGCCACCCTCGCCGTATTGCCACCCACGGGCGGAAATATTCTATTGGTGCTGGCGCTGCGTACCTTGGTGGTGCTGCTGATTTTCCCCATCGTCGCCCACTGGATTTATCCCCCAATGTGGTCCGACCTACAGCTAGCGCTACAAAAGCAGTCACCCAGTGCCAAAGCTGGTGGACAACAGTCGCCGTGGCTGCCGGTCATCATTAGTGGCGTTTGGCTCTTCTTCGCCCAAGCGTTCGGGTATATCGCGATCGCCCATTTACCCTTGGGCATTGCGATCGCCCTATTTTTCGTCTACCCCGTGGTGCGTTTGCTCACTGGCTGGCTATCAGGGCGCGACTCTGGTACCTCTGCTCGCTGGCTAATGGGAGCTATCATCATCGCCGGGCTGATTATGGTTGCCCCCGACGTGCCCAGCGCCAGCGGCACCTGGAGCGGCAACCTCCTCAATCGCATCCTAGTTCCGACTCTCTCAGGTTTAATGGGCGGTCGTTGAGCTGGCTTTGCCTTCGCCGGTTACCTAATTTCATCGGAGCGTAGCCTAAAACGACTTCACCCCGTACCTTTCACCCTGCTGTCCTTCTCCGTCATTTTTATCCTGAGCTGCCTAGGTTTAATTATTCAGCCAGGGGACTGGGCCGCGGTTCAGCTAGCGCCCAATTTCTTATCGGGGCTGTTGACGGGGGCGATATTTTTGGGATTAACCACCATCGCTAGCTACGCTGCCAGCAATGCTGCCGTGGGTAAAATTGGCCCCTCTTTGGTGGCAGTAACCGGGTCCTTCGCGCCCATGGTGAATGCTCTTTTGGGGTTGGTTTTTCTGGGAGAGGTTTTGGACACTCGCCCCAGCATTGGCATTGTTTTCGTGTCCATAGGGGCGATCGCCCTTAGCCTTGGGCGCTACCGCGATCGCCAATGAAATCGCCCTGTTCCAAAGGGCAAAACTTAGTCCAAACTTCCTCAGAATGGCACAGGAATCACCCCACAAGAATAACTATCATAGGAAAAAGACTGAACGCCTCACAGTCGCCATAAACAAGGTTTAAACCCATGCCGCGCTATCCCGGAATCACCAGCGACGCCTTCCGCCATCCCCTTGATCTGGAGGCAGAATTAGCCTTACGTAGTCTTCCCGGATTCGACCTAATCGCCCGTAAGTTCTTAGAATTTATGGTGGATCGCCCCCAGTTGATTTACAACATGGGCAACAGCATCCAGGTGGGACCGCGCCAGTACGCTTCGGTGTATCAGCCTTACCGAGAGTGCCTGCAAAGCCTGGACATCTACCCCGAGCCCGCCCTATTTGTCACCCAAACCCCCACCGTTAACGCCTACACCATTGGTCAGGAACAGCCGTCGGTGGTCTTAACCAGTGGCGCTTTAGACTTGCTCAGTGAAGCGGAGCTGCGCGCTGTCATTGCTCACGAGCTAGGGCATTTTAAATGTGGTCACGCCATCCTGACCCAAATGGCGATTTGGGCCATTTACGCCGCGTCGATGGTGGGGCAATTTACTTTAGGCGTTAGTAATTTATTGATTAACGGCGCCCTAATCGCGTCCTTTTACGAGTGGAAACGTAAGGCTGAATTGTCCAGCGATCGCGCCGCCTTGCTGGTAACCGATGATGTGGACACGGTGCTAATGACCCTAATTAAGCTGGCAGGCGGTAGCGGCACCCACTCCCAGGAAATTAGCCTCGATGAATTCCGTCGCCAAGCCCGAGATTATCGTGACTTGGACAACGACGGACTGAATCAGCTGTACAAGCTCCTGCTCCAGAACAACTTGCCCCAGGGCGTCTTTATGACCCATCCCTTCCCGGTAGAGCGAGTCAGCTTCTTGGAAGAGTGGGCCGATTCCGATGAATATCGCCGTATTCGCAATGGTGACTACGCCCAAGATCCGGCAGAAGGTTCCGTGGATGTGCCGTCCAATAACAACGGGGCTGCCGAAGCGGAGCGCCTTCGGCAGCAAATCGAAGAACTTCAGCAGCAAATTAACCGAATCCGCAACGATGAACCCTAATCATGCCCCATAAAAACCACTCAGCAAAAAGCCCTGCTCATTTTCAGAGAAGGGCTTTATGGAGAATTTTTAGGGACTGTCGCCAATCAAGTTTCAAAGTCTTGCATCACCGATTAAACAGCCCCTAGTTTATCTCTTGGACAGGGTGTGATGCTTCCCACTGCGCAGGGAATCTGAAGTTAATGGTGACGTGCCTTAACGATGAAACGGTCACGAAGTTCAGAGCGATCGCCCCACTCAACCAGCATTTTCTGCGCCAGCTTAATCCTAAAACGGAGTTGTGAGCATATCCGGTGCGAAGCGATTCACCTCAATCAAAGCTCCGGCGATGATGATGGCCGTTAGCGCCGCTAGAACCGGGGCGGTAGAAAGGTAGCGTTGAAAGTCTTTCATTAGTGCTTTCTGTGTTTACATTACGTTGACGACTTCGAAAAAAAAGCTGGAAACTTCAGTAGAAATTTCCAGCACAATTGTCCTTAGCGGGGTGATATCGTCACCTCGTGCTCACCTGCCGCCATGGCTCCACCTGTGACTTGGCGGAAAGCCAGAATGGGCCATGCCAATGCAGATAAAGCGCATCGGAAAGCCAAGGGCAAATTGATGACAATTTCCAATTCTTCGACGTTTTTCTCGCTCTTAATGGTCTGCAAATAGGAGCGACCGGACCAGCCAATAAAGCCGGCAGTGTAGAGGAACATCAAGCCGGGAAAGACAAACTCTGCCAGGTGCTTTAAGTTGCCATCCACGATCAGGTGGGGCAAGCCTTCTTCGCCACAAAGCAGGGTCGAGTAGCGTTCAAAGCGGGCGATGTCTTTTGGGGTGGTGGCTGCCTGGGCACGCTGCTCAAAGGCAGGGGTTTCGCCACAGGGCTGCAAGTTGTTGTAATATTCAGCCTTTGCGGTGGGCATTACCCCGATCCATAGCAGGGCTGCGAGGGCAATAGTAAACAGGTGTCGCATAAAGTCGTTTCCTTACCGTTAAAACAATACTAGGAGAGTCTTTGGCACTGGCATAGCGTGGACGACAAATTTAGTGGCTATCGATGCAATTTCCGATAGCGTTACTTGTAATCCTATTTTTCACGTATTTTTACAAATTATCAGGCAGGGCCTTGGTCTATGGCGATCGCTTTAGCAATTGAAACAAGCTGTGATGAGACTGCTGTGGCGATTGTAAGGAATCGTGAAGTTCTCAGTAGCGTGGTGGCGTCTCAGATGGAGATCCACGCTGAGTATGGGGGCGTGGTGCCTGAGGTGGCGTCACGACACCATGTGGAAGCGATTAATCCGGCGATCGCCCAGGCTCTGACGGAGGCTCAAACGGGCTGGGACACGATCGATGTGGTGGCAGCTACTTGTGCGCCGGGACTGATGGGGGCATTGCTGACGGGGCTGACCGCGGCAAAAACTTTGGCAATGGTCCATAGCAAGCCTTTTCTGGGAATGCACCATTTGGAGGGGCATATTTATGCGTCGTACCTAACGGATCCCCAGCTACAGCCGCCGTTCGTGTGTCTGTTGGTGTCGGGAGGGCACACCAGTTTAATTGCCGTAAAGGGTTGCGGAGACTATGAGCTGGTGGGGCAAACGCGGGATGATGCGGCGCGGGAGGCTTTTGATAAGGTGGCGCGGCTGTTGGGGTTGGGCTATCCCGGTGGTCCCATTATCGACAAGCTGGCGGCGACGGGGAACCCCAAGGCGTTTCGGCTGCCGGAGGGGCGAGTATCGGTGCCAGGGGGCGGCTTTCATCCCTACGACACTAGCTTTAGCGGTCTCAAGACAGCGGTGCGTTATTTGACCGAACGGTTGCACAAGGAACAGCCCGATTCCCCGTTGCCCGTGGCAGATATTGCGGCCAGTTTTCAAGGGGCGGTGGTGAAGGCTTTAGTGAAGCGAGCGATCGCCGCGTCCCAAAATTTGCACATTCCCACGGTGGTGATTGGGGGCGGGGTGGCGGCTAACAGCAGCCTACGGTCGGGGTTGACTGACGCAGCGAACCCCCTTGGAATTCAGGTGATTTTTCCGCCCTTAAAGTTCTGCACTGACAATGCAGCCATGATTGCCTGTGCGGCGTCGGAGCATTTTGCTGCCGGACGGCGATCGCCCTTAACCCTAAAAGCCAACTCCCGCATGGGCATTACCCAGGTTATGAAGCTTTACAAAAACTAGGGCGCATTACCCATTAGTCAAGACCTACGCCGTGATATTTGCAGCGTAATACTTGCGCCGTAATACTTACGCCGTGGTGTGTATGCCGTGATGCTAAGCTCCGTCAAAAAATAAACGGGGGCTCGCCTTTATGGGCTGGGATACTATTCCCGCTTGGGGAGTGGGCTAGGTAGGAAAACTGCGCGATCGCCCCCCTCTTCCCGCGCCTGCTCCAACGCCTTCTCCGCCATAAGCAACAGGGAAAACGACGACACTTCCGGATCCGGAATGCGAGTAGTCACCCCAGCGCAAACGTTAACACTACACCTAGAGAACGTATCAAAATTACTATGATCAATCGAGCTAAACGGTGTTCCGTGAGGAGAGGCAGGCATATTCAGCGTCCGCACCGACTGCACCAGCCGCTCCGCCACGTGCATGGCTCCTTTGTGGTTAGTGCCTGGCAAAATTACGGAAAATGTATCGCCGCTGGTGCGGGCTAGAAAATCCGCTGGACGATGTAGCCCTCGCTGGAGGGTGTCCGCGACAGCTCTTAAATATTCGTCGCTGGCAGTGGCTCCATAGAGGGTGGAAAATTGGGCAAAATCATCCAGGCTAATGGTGATAATACTCAGGGTTTCGTAATCTCGCGCTAAGCGTCGCCACTCATGCCGTAGGCGCTGCTCCAAGCCTGACCGGTTTGGCAAATGGGTCAACTGGTCGTTGCTACTAAGATCTTGAATCTTTTCTTGGGTACGCGCCAACAGGACGTTAGTTTCAATCAGCCGATCAATCAATTGCCGCTCTCGACTGTACTGTTGCCGCATTTCAACGGTGGACTGGTACAGGTGCACCAACCGATCTATCCGCTGCACCAACAGATCGACTTCCATGGGATAGGGCAGGTATTCGGCAATGCCGGTGCCCAAAATGGGGTTGAGAAGGTGGGGCGCTGACCGAAATGGGGCTAGGACAATTAACGGTGGACCGGCGTCCCCTAGGCGAGGAACTATGGCTTGACAGGTTTCCAGCAGGTCAGGGGTTAAAACGCTGGCAATTAAAATCAGGGCGCTAGGGAGCCTTTTATCACAGTGATCTAAGCATTTACGCTGTTGCGTTACCCAGTCAATTTCGTAGCCCCAGCGCTTAAATTGCTTAACCAGTTGGGCGTTATTTTCCGACGGCGCTAATCCTGGATTTGGTACCCAGTCATCACTGGGCGATCGCTGGGAACGAAAGGGCAAGGAATATACCAACACCCTCGCCCCCTGTAAAGACGGCAGCAAAGTTCCCGGCAGCTCTTCGTGATCCGTCCCCTCGGCAGCATTGGAGGACGACACAGGTGCTTCTTCTCCGGGGTCTGCCTCTGGCGACGCACGGGAGATGCTGACCTCGTTGGTGCCGTCTGCGACGTCTGAGTCCTTGGGCACAGCCAATGGAGGCAGAGAAACGGAGGGATTTTCTGGAAAATTGGACATAAGGGGAGAAGGGGAAGTAGCGATATCTCCGACTTGACCCACAGCAAAGGACCACGAGAAACATTGTGTTTACAATGCGGTCTTCACTTGCAGCTCAACTCTGCCAAAGCTTTCGATACACCCTTGGGGCTAACTAGATGGTCATACCCCTTAATACACAGTAGCGCTTTAAAATCCTGGATGTTTCATTAATTACCGGGATTTACTGATTTTTCCGTCAGCCTCTACACCGTTCGCCTAAATAACCAGGTCTCCTCCAGCCTTCTACGTAAGCCTTTTAGGATAGCCAGCCGAGAAAGCAAGTGCCCTTGTTCTTTATTAACAGGGCGCATATTAGTGGGGCGCATACGGCAGCAAAGATTAAGATTGGATTATCGGTTCTCTTTAATCCTTCA
>CALCTI010000190.1 GCA_937894105.1 uncultured cyanobacterium | reverse complement strand
TCTTCAAATTCGGCGATCGCGCTGTAGTTTTGGAACTTTTCGCCCCGATCATAGGCAGCGGTCCTGTCCGACAAAACCTCGACAATTAAACAAGGGTTAGTAATCGCCGTTTGGTTGCCATCTCGATACGCAGGCTCCCCTTAGACCACCATGCCATCGGGATAGGTAAAACTGTTGGATTCAGGAAGCCACAATCGCATATCGCTATTGAATAGCTTGACCGTGGAACTATTTGCCGCAATTAAAGCCTGCTTAAGATAGAGGGCAAAATATAGAGCGATCAGGCTGTGGTTGGCCGTTCCTCCGGGCATTTCGACCACTTCCCCATTCAGATACTCATGTTTTCCGATAGCAACGCTCTCCTGCTGGAGATATTCATCAACGGTGCAAATACGGGCAGCGGTGGAAACCATAACCTGGATCTCGTAACCAACCAACAGGGCGATCCTAGCGCTCTCGGACTGAATAGGGGGAATCCACTCGATCTAATGTCACCAAAACTTGTTAAGCTTTTTTACAATTCAAGATTTATTGTAGGGGTTTTGAAATGACCCAATCCCTATTTAGGTTTTTCTTGCGCTGGGCGATCGCGCCCAGCCTGTCCATACTTACCCGAGACTGCTAAGTCGTCCCCGATATGAGCGCCCCGATCCGTAATGTTGCCATCATTGCCCACGTTGACCACGGGAAAACCACCCTCGTCGACGCCCTATTGGAACAATCTGGCATTTTCCGCGAAGGGGAGGCTGTCCCCACCTGTGTGTTGGACTCCAACGATTTGGAACGGGAGCGCGGCATCACCATCCTGTCCAAGAACACCGCCGTTCACTACAAGGACACCCTGATTAACATTGTGGACACCCCCGGTCACGCGGACTTTGGTGGCGAGGTGGAGCGAGTCCTGGGCATGGTAGATGGCTGCGTGCTGATTGTGGACGCCAACGAAGGTCCGATGCCCCAAACTCGCTTTGTGCTGAAGAAAGCACTGGAGAAAGGTCTACGCCCCATTGTGGTGGTGAACAAAATCGATCGCCCTCGCGTGGATCCCATGAGTGCAGTCGATAAAGTGTTTGACCTGTTTGTGGAATTGGGCGCTGACGATGACCAGTGCGATTTTCCTTACCTATTCGCTTCAGGACTCTCCGGCTTTGCCAAGAAGGAGCTAGAGGATGAGTCCGATACGATAGAGCCTCTGTTTACGGCAATTCTGGACCATGTGCCGCCTCCGGTTGGCGATCCCGAAAGACCCCTTCAGTTACAAGTTACGACCCTGGACTATTCCGACTATTTGGGTCGCATCGTCATCGGTCGTGTGCATAACGGGGTGATTAAAGCGGGTCAAAATGCTGCTTTGACCAAAGAAGATGGCAGCGTTGCCAAGGGGAAAGTGTCGAAGCTGTTGGGCTTTGAAGGGTTGCAGCGCATTGAAATTTCAGAAGCGGCGGCGGGTCAAATTGTGGCCGTGGCAGGTTTTGCGGACGCCAACATTGGTGAGACCATTACTTGCCCCGATGAGCCCCAGGCATTGCCACTGATTAAGGTGGACGAGCCCACGTTGCAGATGACCTTCTGTGTCAATGATTCACCCTTTGCCGGTCGTGAAGGCAAGTTTGTTACTTCTCGGCAGTTGCGTGATCGCCTAATGCGGGAACTAGAAACCAACGTAGCCCTGCGAGTAGAGCCCACCGATTCGCCAGACCGATTCGCCGTGTCCGGGCGTGGTGAGTTGCACCTGGGCATTCTGATTGAAACCATGCGCCGGGAAGGGTATGAGTTCCAGGTCTCCCAGCCCCAGGTAATTTTCCGGGAAGTGAACGGTCAACCCTGCGAGCCCTTTGAGCAACTGGTCCTAGACGTGCCTGAAGGGGCTGCCGGTGGCTGCATTGAGCGGTTAGGTCAGCGCCGCGCCGAGATGCAAAATATGGAATCGCCGGGTAACGGTCGCACCAATCTGGAATTCTTGATTCCTGCCCGGGGCTTGATTGGTTTCCGCGGTGAGTTTATGCGTCTAACCCGTGGTGAGGGCATTATGAATCACAGTTTCTGGGAATATCGCGCCATGTGTGGTGACCTGGAAACCCGTCGCAATGGCGTGCTGATTTCCTTCGAGGAAGGGGTGGTAACATTCTACGCGTTGAAAAATGCGGAGGATCGGGGTCTATTCTTTATCGAGCCGGGCACCAAGGTGTATAAGGGCATGATTGTGGGCGAAAATAACCGTCCTCAAGATTTGGAACTGAACCTGTGTAAGACCAAGCAGTTGACCAACCACCGGGCAGCTAGCGGCGATGAACTGGTGCAGTTGCAAACGCCGATGGAAATGACCCTGGAGCGGGCGCTGGAGTACATCAACTCCGATGAAATGGTGGAGGTGACTCCTGAGTCTATTCGCCTGCGCAAGATGCCCAAGAAAAAACTAGCTCGCCGTTAATGGTTCGGCGGTTATTCGCGGTTAATGCTTAGTGACTGATGTAGTGCGGTGCGTTTTCATGCACCCTACGCGGATTTTTTTAAAGGCTCCCTTGGTTTTTTCAAACCGGGGAGTTTTTATGATGCGATCGCCCCAAGTCACAAGTATCAAGCCCCAAGTCTCAAGACCCCAACCCCAAGTCCCAAGCACCCCACCC
>CALCTI010000189.1 GCA_937894105.1 uncultured cyanobacterium | reverse complement strand
GCTGAAACCCTTGCAGCTATTGAACTTGAGATTTAATTGATGACAGCCCCTAGCCACTTCCTGCCCCATGACCCACTTCCTGGTACCCAATGCATCGCCCCCAATATCCCCACCCGAACCAACCCTTCGAGCAAATGACCTGTACAAAACCTTTGTGCTGCATCACCAGGGCGGCGTAAAAATTCCCGTGCTCCAGGGGGTTTCCCTAATCCTCCAAGTAGGGGAATGTGTGGCGCTTCAGGGACAATCCGGCTCGGGGAAGTCCACTTTTATGCGATCGCTTTATGCCAACTACCGCATCGACGGGGGAGCCATCTGGGTAAAGCACCAGGGGAATTGGGTCAACCTACCCCAGCTTCAGCCTCACCAATTGCTGAACGTGCGGCAACATACCATCGGCTATGTGAGCCAATTTCTGCGGGTTATTCCTCGAGTGCCCGCCCTGGATGTGGCCGCTGAACCCCTAATGGATTCGGGCGCTGACGCCGAGGTGGCTAAGGACAAAATCCGCCACCTGTTTACCCAGCTCCACTTGCCGGAACGCCTGTGGCAGTTGTCCCCCACCACCTTCTCCGGCGGCGAAAAACAGCGGGTCAATATCGCCCGCGCCTTTTCTGTGGACTACCCCATTTTGCTGCTGGATGAACCCACCTCCGCTCTGGATTCCACCAACCGTGAAGTGGTGATGCAGCTAATCGAAGCTCGCAAAGCCAAAGGCTGCTCCCTGGTAGGTATTTTCCACGACGATGAAGTGCGGGATCGGGTGTGCGATCGCGCCCTCCAGTTTTAATGCCTCTTCAGTTAGCAGCTTTCCAATACGCCACCTAAATTCCCCGTCTAAATCCCCTATCTAAATATCCCACCTATCAAAGGGCTAATCCATGGTCGAATCCGTTTACACCAACTACCGTTTGCAACTGCCCACCGAAGAGATTCTAGGCACCCTTGTGGTACGGGACGGGGCGATCGCCGATATTCAGCCCGGTGTTGTCCCCCAAGGTCACGATGGTCAAGGAGATTACCTACTGCCGGGGCGGGTGGAACTGCACACCGACAACTTTGAGCAACGATTATCGCCCCGTCCCAAGGTGCGCTGGCCCATGGCAGTGGCAGCGGTTCACCACGATCGGGATTTAGCCGCAGCGGGCATTACCACCGTATGTGATGCGATCGCGATCGGTGACATTGCGCCCAACTCCATGCGTATGACTCAGTTTTCCCCCATGATCGACGCCATTGACGAAGGGCAAAGCAGCGGGCGTTTCTCAGTGGAGCATCGGCTGCATTTACGGTGTGAACTAGGGTTCGAATCTGTCTACAACGTTACCGCCACCTACGCTGATCATCCCCTATTGGCGCTAATCTCCCTAATGGACCACACCCCCGGTCAACGGCAATTTGTGCGCCTCGACAAATACAAGGAGTACTACCAGGGCAAACACGGCATCAGCAACGCTGAAATCGAGGCGCAAATTCAGGAGCGCATCGAAGATCAGCAGCGTCATGCCGGAAATAATCGCCGCAAGCTGGTGGAAATGACCCAGGAACACCAAATTTGCTTAGCTAGCCACGACGATGCCACCCCTGAACACGTGGAAGAATCTTTGGCGGACGGAGCAAAAATCGCTGAATTTCCCACCACTTTGGAGGCCGCAAACAAAGCCCACCACAATGGACTGCAAGTGTTGATGGGGTCGCCCAACCTGATTCTGGGCAAATCCCACTCGGGCAATATCTCAGCGATGGAGCTGTTGGAGCAAGACCTGGTGGATATTATTTCCTCAGATTATGTGCCCCAAAGTCTGCTCCAAGCGATGTTTTTAATTGCTCAAAAATGCCAGAAGCCTTTATACGAAGCCATGCGATTGTTTACGTTGAATCCGGCTAGGGCGATCGGTTTAGGGGACGATCGCGGCAGTCTAGAAATTGGCAAACGGGGCGATCTAATCACTGTCCATGACGACGGCATCGTTCCCCGTCTCACTGGGGTTTATTGCCAGGGCGATCGCATTGCTTAGCATGCCCACAGCTACCCCAAACCTATTCTTCTTTCAGAAGGCTTATTCGCTAGAGGGTATTTCTAAATAAAAACCTAAGTATCCTGAGTGAGGCGCTGGAGCATTAGGGAACTCATCGTCTGATAGACAAAACATTCACTCATTTGAGGTAGCCGCTCGTAGTCTTTGCTCAAGCGACGATGCTTGTCCAGCTATGCCAAACTCCGTTCTACCACCCAGCGACGAGGAACGATAGCGAATCCTTCTTCATAATCACCCTTAACCACCTCCAGAGTAATCTTGCACCGTTGAGCCACCTGCCGCCATTGTTTCCTACCCGGATTTTGGTAAGGTAACTCTGACGGAAAAGTGGCTGCATGGGGTGCGATTCATGGGCGGGGGTGCGGAAGGCGCGGCGATCGCCCACATCTTACAATTGAGCTTTAGCATTACTGTCCGCTAACAATAGCTGCAACAACTAGCATGGATGAGACTCAGCAAAAAGCGAATGACTTGATTGCGAAGGCAAATGCGTTGTGGGCGAATGCGCATTGGGATGGAGCGGTCATACACTATAAACAGGCTGAGCAACTTTATGACGCCGCGATGTATTACGAACAGGCAGCAGAGCTTTATAACCCTTACCGCACTTTTTACCTAGTTGCGGGTGAGTGCTATTTCAAACTGGGAAGTTACGGCGCGGCGGAGAGGAGTTTTCGGCTGCTTGTTGACTTTAGCCCCGACCATGATCAGGCTTGGTGGATGCTGGGTCAGGCGGTTTTGCTCCAGAATCGCCCCAGTGATGCAGAATCCCTTTTTGAACAGTCCATTGAGTTGGGATCGACGGATGTGGAGCCTTACTACTACGGAGCGATCGTGAAGAGTTCTCTAGGTAAGAAAGATGCCGTGTTGCCTTTGCTGCGAAGAGCGTTGGACATTCAGCCCAGTTGGGAAGAGCGGGCGCGAGCAGAGAACTGGCTGCGGGATTACGTTGACTTGCTTTGAGATTGTCGCCGATTGAAGCTGTGGATGATCGCGGCGTGATCGGGATGTCTATTTCGTGTAAGTCTCGGTGGGAAATGCTGATTTGTCCACGGATAAAGAGTGATCGCCCGCCCCTTATAATTAGAGTTTTAAAGCTGAGATTGATTTAGCCGCTTCTATCTTGAGCTTTTTAGTTATTGAGCTTTTTGATTGCCCTATGGCCACTGCTGCTGCAACGTTAAATTCCAGTGAGTTGAAGACTGAGGTGGAGCGGCGGCGCAATTTTGCGATCGTCTCCCACCCGGATGCGGGTAAGACGACCCTGACGGAAAAGTTGCTTTTGTATGGGGGCGCGATTCATGAGGCGGGGGCGGTGAAGGCGCGGCGATCGCAGAAGCAGGCGATTTCCGACTGGATGGCGATGGAGCAACAGCGGGGAATTTCGATTACCTCGACGGTGTTGCAGTTTTTGTACAAGGATTATCAGGTGAATTTGCTGGATACACCCGGACACGCGGACTTCAGTGAGGATACTTATCGCACGTTATCGGCGGTAGACAATGCGGTGATGTTGATTGATGGGGCTAAGGGATTGGAGCCTCGGACGCGGAAATTATTTGAAGTGTGTCGGCGGCGGCAGTTGCCTATTTTTACGTTTGCCAACAAAATGGACCGCCCCACGAAGGAGCCCCTGGAACTGCTGGATGAGATTGAGCAAGAGCTGGGGATGGATACCTATGCGGTGAATTGGCCCATCGGCCAGGGTGATCGCTTCACGGGGGTGTTTGACCGGCTGGAGCGCAAGGTGCATTTATTTGAGCGAAGCACCCATGGGCGGAAGGCGGCGGAAGATACGGTGTTTGAGTTAGATGATCCAAAGCTAAAAGAGTTGATTGATCCGGAATTATATGCGCAGTTTCGGGAAGAGTTGGAGATTTTGGATGAGTTGGGGGGCGAGCTGGATGAGGAGATGGTGCACGCTGGGGAGTTGACGCCGATTTATTTCGGTAGCGCCATGACCAATTTTGGGGTGGAATTATTTTTGAATTCGTTTTTGGATTATGCCCTGAAGCCTGGTCCTCGCAGCAGCAACGAGGGAGAAGTGGAGCCCACCAACCCGGAATTTTCGGGTTTCGTGTTTAAGTTGCAGGCGAATATGGATCCGAAACATCGCGATCGCGTGGCATTTGTGAGGGTGTGTTCTGGCAAATTTGAGAAGGATATGACCGTCAGCCATGCTCGCACGGGCAAAAATGTGCGGTTGGCGCGTCCCCAAAAGTTATTTGCCCAGGGTCGGGAGTCGGTGGATGAGGCGTATCCCGGCGATGTGATTGGTTTGAATAATCCAGGAATGTTTGCGATCGGCGACACCATTTATGTGGGCAAAAAGTTGGCGTATGATGGCATTCCTTGCTTTACGCCGGAGCTATTCGCCTATTTACGCAATCCCAACCCATCCAAATTTAAACAGTTTCACAAAGGCGTAACGGAGCTGCGGGAAGAGGGGGCGGTGCAGATTATGAGCTCCGCCGATGAAGCGAAGCGGGATCCAGTTTTAGCAGCAGTGGGACAGTTGCAATTTGAAGTAGTGCAGCACCGTATGTCTAATGAATATGGTGTAGAAACTCGCTTGGAAATGTTGCCTTACAGTACTGCTCGTTGGGTATTGGGTGGCTGGGAAGCATTGGAAGAAGCGGGCAAGATTTTTTAGACTATGACCGGGAAAGATTATTGGGATCGCCCAGTTTTGTTGTTTAAGAATTCTTGGAATTGTGACCAGGCTGCCGGTGATCATCCTGGGTTGCAGTTGAGTGCGATCGCGCCTTTGGGATCTTCCACAGGCCAGTAAAGATGGAGGACAACTGGAAATATGAATACTTAATTGAACAAATACACCGTACTGCTTATAAGAAGCATGAAAGCTTCGTCATTGGTTCATTAATACATGACAAGTCGCTATCAGAACTCAAGCCTTGTACGCAATACTACGTGAAGAGAAAAGATGGGGGTTACGCCTTACTGGATCTCTACTACCCACAAATTGAGCTCGCAGTAGAGATTGATGAACCACACCATCTGAACAATATTGATTCAGATAAAAAACGGCAAGGCTTAGTTGAAGAAGACTTGCAATGCGAGTTTTTCAGGGTATCTGTAGGGAGTCAAGGTATCCAAAGCCAAATAAGTGAGCTGAAAGACAGAATCAGACAAAAAATTCTTTCTCGTAAGGCGCAGGATAAGTTCCCATCGTGGATAGAACCCAGAAGGCTTGATATTTTTACTGCGAAAAAAGAATTTAGAAATACTCTATTCTTAAAAATCAAGGGTGAAATACATCCTAATGACCTGATGCAGCGTCAAACTGGCTACTGGAGAATTGCTCCAAAGAAAAGGAGTAGGATTCATCAGGTCGTAGTGGTGCACAATCTAGTTGTGTCTAGAATTTTCAGAGACATAGAGTGGCTTAGTGATCCTTCTAATCCTCAAAAAGTCGGATATCAAGGTAAGGAGACAGATTCCGATGAACTCGTGGGAACGATTATAGAGAACTGGCGTTGGCAGCAAACAGTGACATATTCTGACGACGTATATTAAGTTCTGAATAATGCCAAATAAAAGTTTTTCAGCGGTAAGCTTGTACTATCAACCAACAACACAATCCTGAATCCACTGGAGATAGTCTGCTGAACCTTGGGTAACCGCGATCGCCCCCAACCGATTTCTTGGGTGATCGCCTAACCCACAGCTCCTACCGGCGTAATAATATGCTTGGGCGCAACCCCATTTTCAATGAGAGCCTCAGTTAGACTTTCCTCAAAGTTATCCTCTTCAATAAAAACTTGTTGCTCAACTAAGCGAGCGTGAAAAAGGATAGTGTTCATCCAACGCTGCTTGTCCCAGCCCGTAGCAAGAACGAGGAAATGACCGGACTCTGTATCGCAAACGGGGTAGAGTTTAATCGCCTGCAAGCTTGGTTGATCTGCCGCTGCGATTTGTACCGTTTGCTTGAGGATGTCGGCGTAACTTAGGACTCGATCCATTGCAGAACAACCTCCAGATTGGGGTCGAAGACTAACAGCATAATTTTATTGCGCTGGAAGGCTAAATGAAAAATAGGATTTTGGATGTATTTTATGTAAGCCTCCTGATTGATGGCTAAAAATAGCGATCGCTCAGGTTCTTGTTCTTCCAATGCCCATTGATAAAGCTGAAGCTGTCCCATTGTCTTTTCGAGTTCGCTGATCACGGAAGTAGAATCAAAATCTTTGATCTCAACGGCGATCTTGTGATCGCCTTTCTCAGCGGTGAACACTTTTTCAGCTCCCAGGTCTGCCTTGAGCAAGGTTTTCTCTAGGATGAGAACAAGAGGATCATCAGTGATTATCCAACCATCTTTCTCAAGAGTTCGGCGTAGAGGGGAATGAAGATTATCGCGTCTGGACATGTTTTTGCTGTTGTACCGATTCAGCAATCCGTCTTATCCTCAGACTAAAACACAGTCTTGAATCCACTGTAAATAATCCGTCGATTCAGCGGTAATAGCGATCACCCTATCGGCCGACTTCCGAGACGAGATTTATTGGAGACAGTGAGAACTAAAATCAAAACGGCTTACTGCAAACGTGACCTAGGATGCCACCGCAATGAACCCTTCTCGTATTCTTCAAGCCGGTCAACCTAAAACGTTTAGCCAATACTTTGATTTGCCTTTTCCTTTGGCAGAAATTCTTCTGGAATTTGACTGTACTCTCCAACGGCGATCGCTCGATTTGCCAAAACATCCTTACCCCCACGACATCGAGCCCCTACAGCGCCAACTGCAACGGAACCGCAATCGCATCGAACTAATTAACGAAACGGCTCGTCGAGAAGCGCTCATCGCTCCAATTTTGTTCGAGATTGCAGAGGTTGCCGATCGCCGGATTTATGTGGAGTACGCGATCAATGTGGGCGAGCATTTGCGAGGAGTGCTGGACTATTACATCGCCAGTCCCCAGCCCCGCGACCCAAGCTACAACCTGGCGATCATTGAGGCGAAGCAGTCTGACTTAGCACGGGGATTTACCCAGTTAGCCGTTGAGCTTATTGCCCTTGACCGTTGGACAAAAGCAGAAACACCGTATCTCTATGGCATTGTGACAACCGGAGAAGACTGGCAGTTTGGAACCTTTGATCGCCAAGGTCGAGTCATCACTCAGGATCCGACGAGGTACAGTATCCCCGGCGATTTGAAAACATTGTTGGAAATTATGCTGGGCGTAATCCAAAAGAGCAATCACCTCGAACTCGACCATTAATCAGCGACATAATCCTGAATCCATTGCAGATATTTCGCCGAGCCTGTTGTAATGGCGATCGCCCCCGCGTTATTGGAATGAAATAAGATGCGATCGCCCCAACCCGATCTCAGCCAACCTTCTAACTACACAGACTATCGTCAATCCTGACAAGATTAAGCGTGCTGATTACGCATCCTTGTCCCTCAACTAATCGTAAAGCAACTTAATTTAAATACTCAATTTAAATGGCTTTTGTGTAATTAAATTTGCGCTGATACTGATGCGGCTAGTTGAATAAGTAGAATCACTTCAACGACAAAACTTTTACTTAGAGAGAAACATGAAAATTATTGATGCCTGTAAACATGGGTTGATAAATGTTGGAAGAGCATTAGCCTGCGTCGCTTTGGTATTAGTTTTTGTTTCCAGTATCCAGTTGCCCGCGTCTGCCACCATCATCAATGTGGATGCAAATAGTGTGACTTTCGATCCTGCCCAAGTGGAAGTTCAGCCTGGAGATAGGATTCACTTCGAAATTAAGAAGTCGCCCCCCCACAATGTGGTTTTCGGCTCGAGAGGCCCCAGCGACCTGACCAAAATCAGTCACAGTGAAATGGTAGTGTCCGGTGGATTTGATATCACTATCCCTCAAGATACGAAGCCGGGGACTTATCAGTACTGGTGTTCTCCGCACCGAGGGGCCGGCATGGTTGGCGAAATTGTTGTTAAAGGTTAGGACGCTGACGAGACTGCTGTAACGGCGATCGCCTCCCACATTTGGAGTGAATGCAGGGGCGATCGCTTTTAATTAGCTTTATTTTGACCAGCTTTATGGGGGCGATCGCATCCTTCAGACTTTGCCATTAGCTAGAGATGCAGTCTTGGATCCATTGCAAATAATCCGACGAACCTTGGGTAACGGCGATCGCTAAAATTTCCGGCACATCATAGGGATGCAACTCTTTAATTCGAGTTTCCAGCGCCTTAAACTTATCTAGGTCAGTCTTCAGCAATAACTGAACCTCTTGATCCTCCTGAATTTTCCCGTCCCATAGATATACACTTTGCCTCCCACCCCCCAAAGTGGCGCAGGCGATGAGTTTTTCTCGCAGCAGGGTTTTGGCTAGGGCTTTTGCGTCGTCAAAATTGGGGTGGGTGGCGAGGATAATACCGGGAGTAGCCATGGTGGTTTACAGGA
>CALCTI010000188.1 GCA_937894105.1 uncultured cyanobacterium | reverse complement strand
CTTTGACGCTGCAGCTCGGGCAGTTCCACCACCGATTGATCAGGGGCTTCCAGCAACCCTGTCAAGAGGCTTTCGCCGGTGAGTCCCAAGACGGCGTAGTCAATTTTGGCGTTGGTGTAGTTGACCAGGTAAATATTGCCGTCGCTGGGCATTCGTATGGCTGGAAGGGGGAATTTATTGGGGGGCTGGGTTTGGGTAAGTTCCTGGCGAGATGGAATGGGTAGACGATCGCCCTTAAGCAGGGGACGTTGGGAACTGTCGAGGGCTGGGGTGGGAGCGGTTTGGGCTTGGGTTCCTTGGACGATCGCCCCTAAAAAGCCCGCGCCAATAGCTCCCGCGATCGCTACCATTCCCAAAGATCTAATGCTGCACCCTGTATGTTGCCTATGCATGGTCGTCATTCTCCTGGCGAATTCCTAAAATCAGGTTCTTGCCTGCGGGGTCAAAGTCGCCCACCGCCACATAAGTTGACTGTAACCGACCCGGATTAGGTCCTAGGCTGGCCCCAAAGCTCGAAAAATCACGTCATCGTACGTTACGATTTGAAACAAGCGAGTCTTTAACGATCCCAACCTTATGCCCCCTGAAACAACCCTTCCCGATGGACTTCCGGAAAATATTCCCACCGATCTGATTACCTACGGGCCGACCCTGGATGCGTCCACCATTTTGGTCATTGTTACCACCTTGCTGGGGGTCGGCTTCGGTTTGGTGTTTAAAAATCGCCTGGAATTCCAGGTGGGGCAATGGGATCAAAACCGCGAAACCCAAGACACGATTAACTATAGAACCCCCATTATCAAGGTCACCTACGTTGCAATGACCTTTTTCACCTTTATTGCCGTTGGGGAAAGTTTAACGGTGCTAGGCTTTTTCGACTCCCTGGCTTACGGTACTGCTGCTGCGGTAGTTATCCCCACGGCAGTTTTGATTTGGTTCCAAATTGGCTCCATGTTGAAGTTAATGGTGGCTGGCGGCTCCGCGGCAATTGATATCGACGAAATGGGTTAACCCCTAAAGCCCAACGCCTCAACAACCTCACGGAACAGCTTCACGGGACGACTTCACGGGATAACTTCACCGGAAGAGTTTACGCCACCGGGCTGGTATAAAAAATGACGGAGAGGCTGTTGATCTTCTCCGTATGGGGCTGGAGCTTACCCTAAAGCCAATAGTGAACATCGGTCACGATCCTGAGCAACTTTACGGATTCAGGGTCACACTTGTGGAAAAAGTGCTTATTCCGTTGCGCTGCAATCTTTAGTTTGCCGGGGCAATCTACGGATGTTCGCTCTAGGGAAATTCTACGATGGACGTTAACAACGCTCGAAGTAAGGTTCTCGCCTTTCGCCTCCAGCGCCTTCTGACGAGTAAAGCTGCCAATGGACACAATTTCTTTGGGGCTTTTTTTAAGGCGCTTTATTCAAAAACAATTCTCTGTCTAAGCTTGCTTTTTGCGGTGGCGGTGTTTGCATCAATGTGGAATGTGTCCCATTTGACGGAGGTGTTGGTGCAAACCCAAGCTCTACAAAATGCAAAGCTCTATGCCCAATCCCTGACGGAATCGCGATCGCTTTACAGTGCAGAAGTGGTCAAGCGGGCCGTTGCCGAGAGTCAAACGGAAGCAAGCCACGACTACGCCATGCATCCGGGCAATATTCCTCTGCCGGCAACATTTTTTTTTGTACTGGGTGTCCGGATCCGTGTGTGCCCCGATGATATTTCTTGCAGGCTGTATAGCAAGTATCCTTTCCCCTGGCGACAAGAAACGGGGGGACCCAAAAACCAGTTTGAAGAAGATGCCCTTGTGGCCCTGACGAAAAATCCACAGGAGCCTTTTTCTCGATTAAGCCGAAAGGGCAATAGCTTAACCTTTAGCTACGCTCAGGCGGATATTTTGCGTCCCAGCTGTGTGGGCTGCCACAACACCTATCCGGGCACGCCCAAAACTGACTGGAAAGTGGGCGATGTGCGCGGCATTCTTGAAATTGTTCAGCCCTTGGATGCGATCGCCCAGCGCACCCAGCGAGGGTTACGAGATTTATTTTTAATGTTGGGGATTCTATCTTGCCTAGCACTGGTGGGCATTGGGATTGTGATTGCCCGTTTGCGCAGTGTTTCCCAAGAGCTAGAGCGGAGGGTGGTGGAACGCACTTCCCAGCTGCAAACGGTGAATAGTGAGCTGGCAGAAGCCCAGGAAAAATCTGAGCGGCTGCTGCTCAATATTTTGCCCGCTTCGATCGCCCAGCGACTCAAGGAAGGGGAAAATCAAATTGCTCAGTCTTTCCCCGCAGCCACCATTTTATTCGCCGATATTGTGGGATTTACCCAGCTTTCCCAACGGGTGGGGGCACAGCAACTGGTAGACTTCCTTAATCAAATTTTCTCTGGCTTTGATACCCTTTGCGACCAATATGGGTTGGAGAAAATTAAGACCATTGGGGACGCCTATATGGTGGTAGGTGGGCTGCCAGAACAACAGGATAACCATGCGGAGGCGATCGCAGAGATGGCGATCGCCATGCAGCACCAAATTCGCGCGTTTAACTATCGCAACGAAACCAAAATCACCATTCGCATCGGCGTCCACACCGGCCCCGTTGTGGCCGGCGTGATTGGGCAAAAGAAATTTATTTATGACCTTTGGGGAGACTCGGTTAACGTTGCCAGTCGCATGGAATCCCATGGGGTGGCAGGAAAAATCCAAGTTTCAGAAAATACCTATACACTCCTTAAAGGCGACTACTATCTGGAGTTTAGAGGGAATATAAAAGTCAAAGGAAAAGGGAAAATGAACGTCTATTTCCTGAACCATCGACTACCGAAAGCTGCCACTAAAGTATCTTTCAGAAAAGCGTCCACTTAAAGTGGCTTTCCCTGATTTTATTCCCTGAATAAGCCTCTTTATATACGGCTAGGCTGGGGAAAAAGACATCCTTGTGGATATAAAATTTATATCCTATAGTTGAATAACGTTCCAAAGTTATCTTTAGAAAATCACACGGAAACGTGCTTTTCAACGGTATATTCCCTATGAACTCACTCCTTGTGAACGTCCTAAGTAAGACAGGGTAAGAGTACCTTTGGCTTTGGAATGGTGGCTTTGCTGATGGGGTGGAAAGCAGCGTCAACGGACTGTCTATCCAGTAAGTTAATTTGATAGCTAAAACCATTAAGGCATCAAGAACCAAGACCACATCCAAAAAATAAAAATTAGTCACCCCCATAAGGAGCGTGCTGCGTTTCAAAATACGCCCCGTTGTGTGGATTGTTGTATGGCCTGTTGTACAAGGCGTTGAGCCTAGATTTTATTTTCTTGGGTTTCATGCAACAATCCACA
>CALCTI010000187.1 GCA_937894105.1 uncultured cyanobacterium | reverse complement strand
CTCACTGGTCGCCGCCACCTCAATGCCTAAATTCGGCGGGTCAAACTCATCCAAATCAATCACCTCATTCCCCGGCGTCGGCAACCCATCCCCCACATAAATCGACAAATCCGGCTGGCAATCATCTTCCCCGGTCTTGCGCAAAGTCGTATTGATATACTCCGCCGTCTTAAAACGCTGAAACGCAGCAAACAACGTCGCAGCCTTGAACGGCACGCTATTGCATCGACCGTGATCTTTACCCAAGGGAACCATATCTAACTTCATTAAAGATTGGCGGAACAAGGCAGTCGTAAAACAGGGACGAACCCCCGGCAATCCCGTTGATTCGCGATCGCCCGCAATGATCAAATAATCGTCCCAACTCACCTCAGTCCACTCGTAGCAACTCTCCTCCGCGATCGCCCGCAACCGCTCCGGCAACTCATTAATGGCACTCCGCACAGGCGCAGGAATCTCCGGTCGAGGCAAAACCTGCGTCTCATCCCGCTCCACCAGACCTTCCGTCAAATCTCGCAAACTCAAAGGAGCCATCTCCGATCCCTCCTAGCGCCTGATTCCAGTGTAATCATCATCCCCACAACCAATACTGATCCTATGCATTGATACAGGAAGCGGAATAATCGAGATCAAAATAATCGAGATCAAAATAATCGAGATCAAAGCACTCCGACACAAGAGAGCTTAAAAAACGGGACTGGCGGGATTCGAACCCGCGGCCTAGCGCTTAGGAGGCGCTTGCTCTATCCAGCTGAGCCACAGCCCCAGATTCAGCGATCGCCTGTGCCTGGGCACAAAAACGACCGCTAACCACCGGCTATCTTAGCCTAACCCTGATTCCACGCTTCGGCAGCATCGGCGATCGCCTCATCCACAGTCTTCTCGTCCAACATTGCTGCTTGGAGATTCTCGTAAATCACCGACTGCAACAGCTTGATATTTTTAATCGGCGGTAACAGCACATCGGCTTTGGTTAACTGCTCAGCGCTCAACCGTCGCGCCTGCACCAACTTCGCCTCCGTATCTTCCCCCGTCGCCTGCGCCGCCGTCGTTTCCAACTCCTCCCGCAATGCAGACAGGGCCTCATTTTGGGAGGGCAATACGTTTGCCGCCTTTGCAAAGACCAGCTGATTAGCGCTATTGGTCACAAACGCCGCAAACTCCGTTGCCAAGTCGGGCTGATCGCTCTGTTTTGGTACCACCAGCGTCATCATCGCTGCGGACACTTTGCCGGTTTCCCCCGATACCTGAGGAGCCGCCTCTGAGACCTCTGCCACGCTGGGGGCATTGGTGGCGATCGCCCCCATAAACTCGGGACTGGAGGACAAAATCGCCGTTTGCCCTGCCTGATATAAATCGATTGCCCGCCGATGTCCCTGGGTCAACGACTCCTTCGGCTACAGTCCCGCCTTATACAAATCCACCCAAAACTGAAACGCCTTTTTACCCTCGGGAGACTCAAACGCCGCCAGCCCCTGGCCATCCACCAGCGTCGCCCCCATTTGCACAAAGGACTCCAGCACTTCCCCCGAATCGTCGGGAACAAAGGTGGCAAAAAACGCATATTTCCCCGTTTTTTCCCGCACCGACGCTGCCACCGTCGCCAGCTCCTCATAGGTGGTGGGCGGCTGCTCAATTCCTGCCTCAGACAACAACTCTTTGTTAAAAATTGTTAACCGTGATGTCAGATACCAAGGCAGCGAAAAGGACTCTCCCTCCAGCTTCGCCGCCTGCCAAATATTGTCCAAATAGCTTTCCTGGGTTGGTGCATCCAAGCGACTCCCCAACTCTAGCCATGCATTACGTTCCGCCAATTTCGACGCAAAAGTGGGATTTAAATTCACCACATCAGGAGCCGTTCCCGCTGACACTGCCGTCAAAATTTTGCTTTCCATCGCCGACCAAGGCACATCCAGCCACTTCACCGTAGTCCCCGGATGACTGCCTTCAAAATCTTCGATCAGCTCCTCAAAATACGCCGTAAATTTTGGCTGGAGCTGCATCGTCCAAAACTCCAATGTGTTGCCATTGGCGGCTCCCGAACCCCCTGGCGAACCGCAGCTTACCAGCCAGCTTAGGGTGATTCCCAACGCCATCCACCCTAGCGATCGCCCCAACCGCTTTAACCACCGTCGCTGTCCAAACGCTCTTCCCATAAGTGCCCCTAAAAAATTCCCAAAAAACCAACTTTGAAGCATTGCCCCCCAAAAGTATTTCCCTAGAACTTATTTAGAAAGGAAAAACTCATCCGCAATTCTTACTCATAATTCTTACCCGCAATTCTACGAGCTTCAAGTTTACGAGCTTTAAGTTTTTGAGTCCTCAAACTTCAGAATTGCCCATTGAATTACCCCGAATTACCCTTGAATTGCCAGCTAATTTTCAAAATTGTCCGCTGAAAAATTGTGGATTAGAAAAATTGTGGATTAGATTAGGTAGCAGCCCCAGAGCACAGTTGAAAGCACCGGCGAGCATCATCAAAAACTTCGACCCTAGGCGCTTAACTTTAGCCCTAGTATTTGGCCTTAGTCTTTGGTTTTAAGCAAAGGTTCTAAGAACGCATGTGAACTCTGGGAGATTCGGTTGAGGGCACCACCACTATGAACGCCGTTGGAAATTTACTTGCACCCCTTACAGACGCCGTGGGGAACCTGGTCGGCAGCGGTAAGCAGGGCATTGGCATTGAAATTGCGCCGGACCGAATTAATCTGGCTCAGGTTCAGAAAAAAGGACAAAAATATAAGCTCAACGTGCTGTCTTCGGTGCCGGTACCGGAAGGCATTCTCCTGATGCACGTTCCTGCGGAGCTTAACGACGAGGAACTTCGGGACTTTATGAACCAGGAGGCGGGGCTATATTTGCCGTTCCCTCGGGAAGAGGCGGATGTGGATTACCAAAAGCTAGGGTATTTTACCGACGAGGACGGTATTGAAAAGGTGCAGGTCTTGCTGGTGGCCACCCGTCGGGAGGTGACGGACACCTATTTGGATACTTTCGAGCAGGCGGGACTACAGATTAAAACCTTAGAAATCGCCAGCTTTGCCCTTATTCGTACGATCCGCGACCAGCTACGGGCTTATACCCCAGAGCAGGCGGTAGTGTTGTTGGATATTGAATTTGACAGCACTGAAATTGCCATTATCGTCAATGGCATTCCCCAGTTTTCTCGGACGGTTCCCCTGGGCACTTTCCAAATTCAAGAGGCTCTGAATCGGGCGATGAATATGCCGCCGACGCGGGATACGGATTTGCTCATGGAAATGACGGTGCCCATTACCAGCGACGATTCGGTGGGGACGGGCACCACGGGAATGAACCCAGGCAATGCGGCGATCGTCAAGATGATGGGGGAACTCTCGGACGAGCTACGACGGTCGATTGATTTTTACCTTAACCAAAGTGAGGATCTGGAAATTGTGCAGCTTTTGCTGGCGGGACCAGGGGCGGCGATCGGTGATGCGGATCAGTTTTTCAATAGCCGCCTAAATATTCCCACCAGTCGTGTTGACCCCGTTGATGCTCTGGGAATTGAGGGGGATGATGCCATTACCTACAGCCAGCGCCCTGGGTTTGGGGTTGTGCTAGGTTTGGGGCTGCGGGAAACCCTTGATGAAAAAGCGGGGTAGTTAGCGTTGGCAAATTAAAGCGTTCAAGGCGCTCAATGCGGGGGTTAAGGGTAGGCAAAGGCGCTGAAGTCACAAGCCCCTAAGTCACGAGCCCTGATTTAGATGCGCTGAAGAACGAGCTCAATCAATGCGCTGGCACACGCGCCAAAACGCGTTAAAAAATGCCGAAATATTCAGAACCTTTTCCCGTCATTACTGTCAGTAATCGTTATGTATAGCTTAAACGTCAACTTCCTTAAGGATCGCCCTGAGTTTCAGTCGGGGGGTAAGCCTGCGGCTAAAAAGAAAGAGAGTGGCGGCGGTATTAGCTTGGCAGGACAGACGCCCCTTTACCTGGGGGTTGCTGGTGCGTTGGCAGCGGTGGGCATCGTGGGTGGTGCGTTTCTGTGGCTGAACCTCGAGATGTCTAAGCTGGAAGGGCAGCAAATTGCTCTTGATGAAAATTTGAGCGATCTGCAGGCGGACATTGACCGGGCAGAGACGGCTAAGGCGGAAACTCAAATTATTCGGGACCAAACTCGAGCGCTGGTGGGAGTGTTTAATAAAATTCGCGCCTGGTCAGCCATTTTGGGAGATATTCGCGATCGCCTTCCCCTCGGTGTTCAGATGCAGGAACTGCGAGAGGAAGCTCCTAAGGCTGCCACCAGTCGCCCTAAGGAGGGAGAAGCGGTACCGCCGCCGCCGAAGAAAAAAATCATTATTGCCGGTAATGCGTCTTCCGTGGAGTCCGTTGGTGAGTTTTTGCTACTGTTGCGCCAGTCTCCCTTTCTAGATGTGGATGCCACCAGGCTAGTGCGCACTGAGTATCAGGATAATCCCGCCAACATCGAGGTGCCCCAAGATGGGGAACAGGTTGCCTTTGAGGAGCTGCCTGAGGGATTGTCTTATACGGTGGTTAATCCGGCGGATCTAGAGGCGGTGCAGGCGGAAATTGGTAATTTGCCGCCGGTGGTGGAATATTCCATTGAAACGGCTTATACCGAAAGTACTGCGGAGGATTTGATTCAGGAGCTGGACCGGAATGGGGCCGCGGGGTTGGTGGTGCGCTTGGAGGAAATTCGGGCCATCATGGATCAAACGGGAATCAAGCCGGCTGCTGCGCCATCGCCGGAACCTACCGAGTCCCCCAGTGCTGAGTAGCTGTTGTTTAGAGTTTGCGTTTTAGGATTTTTGCTTTCTAGAGTGACTCAGTTCTATACCCACTAACGCTGAGATTAATACCCAAAAGGACCGACGAGGAGTGACGCACAATGACAATGAGTAACGCTGGCGCAGAGGATTTTGGGGCGGATTATCCCGTTGTTTTTGGGATTACGATGACTCCGGCGACCCAGGGAATTGGTATCGCGATCGCTGGCATTGGAGCTGCCATTTACCTAGGCGTAAATTTTGTAATGCCCAAGTACGAAAGCTACCAGGAGCTTAAGGCTCAGGTGAGTGAAAAGGAAGCTCAGCTAGAGCGTGTGGAGGAAGAGCGCCAGCGTTTACAGGAGGTCTTTCAAAATTTAGAGGAAGCCCAAGGGGTACAAAATCAAGTGCTGGCACTGTTCCCCAGTGAAGAGACCACAACCGCATTGCCCCTAGATTTGAACCGGATTGTCACGGAGCAGTTTGGTCGTCTGGTCAAGTTTGAGCCCAATGAGGCGGGAGCTGTTGTGGTGAACAATGGCGCTTGGGGGACCCCTGTGAATGGCAAGCTGCGGGAGCAAACGGTTTCCGTCACCTTTGAGGGGGATTTTGACCAAACGAGCAATATTTTGCGTAACCTGGAGCGTTACCAGGCTTTGCTGGTGGTGGACAATATCAATTCAGAGTTGACGGTGGCGAATCAGCCGGTGCGCTTTGATGCCCAAAATGGTCAGCTTGTGGCGGCTGGTCAGCCCAAAGTGAAAATTGCCACGTCGCTGGACTTGAAGGTGCTAACGCCAGTTTCTTCGTCGGAGCTAGTGGAGCAGCAGCAGGCAGAGGCGGCGGCGGCAGAAGGGGAAGAGGGCGAGGAAGCTGAGTAATTTCAGGGTAAAACGGGGCTGGTTTTCCTTTTTATTGCCGCTTCTGGGTGGAACCTTTGAAAAAGCTCGGCTACAGTGGGGTGGACAATGGAGTTTAAGACTATTGTGGGGAAGTTCTAAGATCCGTCCTTGACGCAATTTTGCTATAAATTTTGGCTATGGGTTCTAGCCATAAATTAGCTATAAATGGGTGAGAAAAGTGGCGATCGCCAGGGAACTCAGCATAAGCTAGCTAATTATTGAGCACATCGCTTATTAAGGTATTAGGCATAGTCGTTCCGCCATCAGCCAGCTTGCTTTTGAAGCTTTTTCCTTATCTTTGTTTCTTAGCGTTATTCAGTTTCTAAAATCATCTCAGTGAGGAGTTCAAGGTGAAGTACAGTCAGATCCTAGGTGGTATAGCGTTTAGTGGGCTTGCCGCAATGGTTCAGCCCGCTTGGGCCATCACCACCGTTTCGGACGTGCAAGTGCGGACCACCTCCGACGGCGTTGAAGTGGAGCTAATGTCCGACGCCAGCGAACGTCCTCAGATTTTTCTTTTGCCTCCCCAAGGTAATGACCTGGTGGCTCATGTAACCGATGCTCGCTTGGGAATTCCGGGGGGACAGATTACTCGGGAAAATCCCGCACCGGGCATTTCTATAGTGGAAGTAATCCAGCTAGATGCGGCGACGGTGCAGGTGACGGTAAAAGGGGCCGGCAGTCGTCCAGTGGGGCGGATTCGGCAAACGGGAAATATTGGAAACTTGGTTCTGGCTTACACCGGGACCGGAACGCCAGCCGCTAGGGAACCTCAGCCCTCCACCGGCGATCGCCAAGCCAGTCGTCCCCCCGCGAGCCGCCAAACAACAGACTCATCCTCTGGCGTTATGGTGGGAAACCCCAACGTTACCATTGACGGGCAGCGAGCTGCTGTGCAGCCAGTGGTGCCCCCCGCCCTACCTCGCGCCGTTGCTATTCCCCATGGTGACATTGCCGTATCAGACGTTCCCATTCGCCCCTACACGGTCAACCTGGGAACCAATCAGATTATTCCTCGCCTGGTGCTGCGCGATGCTCCGGTGCGAGAAGTGTTGTCTCTGCTGGCTCGGGCCGGCGGCGTTAATATTGCCTTTGCGGAAGCGGGTAGTGAGTCTGGTGAAGGCGGTGGCGAAAGCAGCTCTCGCATTAGTGTTGATATTGAAAACGAACCAGTTCAGGACGTATTTAACTACGTGCTTCGCATTAGTGGACTCCAGGCAAACCGCGTGGGGCAAACGGTATTTGTGGGTAAGACCCTACCTAACAGCGCCCGTAACGTAATCGTGCGCTCCATTCGTATTAACCAAACTTCTGCTGAAAACGCCGCTGGCTTCCTGGTAACCTTAGGAGCCGAAAGTGCTTCTACCGCTACGGAGCGACAAACCGAGGTGGTCCAGGTTAACGTGGGCAACCAGCAGCAGAGTGGAGGCGGTACAGGCGGCGAAGGACAGGTACAGTCCGCGCCTTTAACTCAAACCACCACCACCGAGCGCACCACTATCAATGAACTGCGCTACGAACCCCAGGACTCGATTCCAATTTTGCGAGGACTGCAGGTGGCTGTGGACCAGCGTACCAACTCCCTAACGTTGGTAGGGCAGCGAGATTTGGTGGCGCTGGCATCGGAGCAGCTAACGCGAATTGACGGGCGGGTGCGTCAGGTAGCCGTCAACGTGCGGGTGATTGATATCAACCTGTTAGAGACGGAACGTATTGGCACCAGCTTCTCCTTCGGTATTGATGGCACCCGTATTGTGAATACCGGCGGTATTGGCATCATTAATTGGAATGATCGTGGTGCGCCCTTTAGTGTTCCTCCCGGCAGTATTAATGGCGTAGGATCTGCTCCGATTTCCATTAACGGGGAAGTGTTTGGGGAAAATGGCAGTCCCTTTAACTTCAGCAGTGACTTTCTGGCTCAGCTTCAGCTAGCGGTGGTGAACAACAACGCGAAGATTTTGACCGACCCGACTTTGGTGGTTCAAGAGGGGCAAGTGGCCCAGGTGGAGCTGACAGAAGAGGTGGTCGGAACGATTGAATCTGAGACTAACCAAAGTGGCGACACCCTAACGATTTCCACGGAGGTGGAAAAGGAGCGGGCGGGGCTGATTTTGGGCGTTCAGGTGGACCGGATTGACGACAATGGTTTTATTAGCCTGTCTGTATCGCCGTCACTGCGGATTCCTATTGGGGAGTTCGATGAGCGGGAAAATACTAATTTTGGTCCCCAAGGTATTTTTGTAACGCTAATTTCTGAGCGCCGTCTGTCCTCTGGGCGAATTCGGGTTCGCGATGGTCAAACCTTGGTCCTGGCGGGGATTATTCAAGATACAGACCGCAGCACGGTAACGAAGATTCCAATTTTGGGTGATTTGCCCCTATTGGGAGCGCTGTTCCGTCGCACTGAGCGGGATAATCAGCGTCGGGAGCTGGTGGTGTTAATTACGCCTCAGCTTTTGGATGATTCCAATGCGTCAACGGTGGGTTACACCTATACCCCTAGCCGTGATGCCCAGGAGTTTATTCGCCGTTCCACTGAGCGTTAAAGCGTTCAGCGAGGGGATTTTAATCCTGACAAAGTGCGTCTTCCTATGGTTTGTGTGATTTACTCCGATGAGTTTTTAAACCACGAAACGGGACCGGCGCATCCAGAGTCACCGCTACGGTTACGGGCGGTGACTCGCTATTTGAAGGCTCAGGAGCATTTAAAGTCCCTTCAATGGCGATCGCCCACCTCTCCGCGTCCTGATTTAGTCACTTCTGTAATAGGTCGAGCCCATTCTCTTAACTATGTGGCTCAAGTGGAAGAACTCGCTAGGCAAGGCGGCGGAGCCTTGGATGCTGATACACCCGTTTCCCCTGCTAGCTACGATGTGGGGCTATTGGCGGTGCAGGCTTGGTTGGATGCACTGGATTACGTGTACCAGCGATCGCAATCCAATCAAAATAATCAAGAAAGCCCATCGATAGGCCCCTACGCTTTTGTGTTGGCGAGACCGCCAGGACATCATGCCTGTCGCCAGCAGGGAATGGGGTTTTGTTTATTTTCAAACGGAGCGATCGCCGCCCTTGAGGCATTGACACGACCAGGGATTAATCGCGTGGCCATTGTGGATTGGGACGTACACCACGGCAACGGTACCCAGGATATTGTGCAAAATCATCCGGCGATCGCCTACTGCTCAGTTCATCAATCGCCGGCTTACCCTGGAACTGGTGCGCCTTCTCCCCAAGATGCAGAGCAGGAATTGGCAAATCATATTTTGAATATTCCCGTTGCGCCGGGCAGTGACTTCGTCGCCTATGGTAAGGAGTGGACGATAAAAGTCCTGCCGTTTTTACGTGACTTTAAGCCGGATTTACTAATCGTTAGCGCCGGATATGATGCAACGGCCGCCGACCCTTTAGCGGAACTGTTGCTGATGCCGGAACATTACCAATGGCTGACAGAGTCTCTCTTATGCTTATCCTGTCCGGTAATTTTTGGCTTAGAAGGAGGCTATAACGTGGAGACCCTGGCTCAGTGTGTGGACTATACCCTACGCCCCTTGCTTGGGGTGGTTAGCTAGGGCATGCCATCACTGAAATTCCAGATTTAATTGATGGCGGACCCTAACTCCAGAACTCTTACTCAGTGAGAGGTATATGCCCTTTTATAGTCAGCTCAATAAATAGCTAGAAGTGTTGAGGCATGATGCCCAACTTTCTACATCAGTGACGACTGAATGACAGCCTCGAGGCTCCTCACCTGCCATATCAAGTCCGGATAATGAGTG
>CALCTI010000186.1 GCA_937894105.1 uncultured cyanobacterium | reverse complement strand
GGCATCGCTATCCAAATCGCGACGGGCGAGGATGCCGCCGTGGATTTTGGGATGCAGGGTTTTGACACGTCCCCCCAGGATTTCCGGCGAGCCTGTATAGTCAGACACTTTGTTAACGGGAATGCCGGCATCTTGTAACGCCTTTGCCGTTCCTCCACTGCTGACAATTTCAAACTTGTGGCGCTCCACCAATTGGCGGGCCAACTCCACAACGCCGGTCTTATCGGAAACGCTCAGCAGTGCTAACGGTGCCATAAACTTTCCATGCTTACAAAATTGCTGCGGATACCACTAACCGAAAGCCGCTGGGGCGGTTAATGCGTACCCTAGATTCAGTACGAAAGCATTTTACAGAGGTGCGTCGCCTGTGTCCTTAACCGCCACCACAATTCCCCCAGACAATACGGACAACCCCGATGGTTTGGTGATTGTCCTGCACGGTTGGGGAGCCAATAGCGCCGATTTGGTATCTCTGTCGCCGATGTTGGACTTTGGCAACTGCTATTTTGCATTTCCCGATGCGCCCATGCCCCATCCCCACGCACCCCAGGGATTGATGTGGTATGACCTGGAAGCGGAAGGCTATCCCGGTTTGGAAGACAGTCGCAGTGCCTTGAAAACCTGGCTTTCGGAAATCACCACCGAACTCAAAATCCCCCTAGAGAAAACTATTTTGGCTGGCTTTTCTCAAGGGGGCGCAATGACGTTAGACGTGGGATTAGAACTGCCCCTGGCTGGGCTAGTTTCCCTAAGCGGCTATCTGCACCACGATCCACCGAAAGCGTTATCCAGTGCGCCGCCGGTATTGATTATGCACGGGACCCGCGATTCGATTGTGCCCTTGCAAATGGCACAGATGGCGAAGGAGAATTTAAGTAAGCGGGGAGCGTCGGTGACCTATTTTGATTTCCCGATGGATCACAGTATTTGTGCCGATGAAATTTTTCAGCTTGGGACGTTTATTCGCGATCGCCTCACCTCAAGCTAACGAGGGTTTCAATTTATTCACCCTCTATTCACCTTCAGAAGGCTTTTGATCTCTAAT
Source organism: uncultured cyanobacterium (assembly GCA_937894105.1). Taxonomy (GTDB): domain Bacteria; phylum Cyanobacteriota; class Cyanobacteriia; order CACIAM-69d; family CACIAM-69d; genus CALGDE01. Next base: position 3,577 of record CALCTI010000186.1, on the reverse strand, counting down.
TTCCTTGAACTTATCTGCCATCGTTGGGTTACCCCAAGTTAGTTTTTTAACTGTCACCTCCTGGGCCTTATCATTCGCAAGGCGTAGATTTCGGGAACTTTTTAGTAACGCTTCCCTGGTTTTTTCCAAATACTGAATTGACTTTTCAATTTCTTTCACTGCGGTTTCAGATTGTTTTGAAGCAAGTTCAAAATTCCTTTCAAAGCCAGTCTTAAAGTCTTCAAGCTTGTCCTCGAAATTTGTAATGTCAACATTTTGTGTTCTGACCATTGCAAGCTCGGTTTTATACTCAAGCGAATTCATGGCCGCATTCCGAAGCAGCGTAATCATGGGGATAAAGCACTGGGGGCGGATGACGTACATTTTTGGGTAAAGGTGAGACATATCAACAATCCCAGTGTTATAAAATTCACTGTCGGATTCGAGCAGAGAAACCAAAACTGCATACTCACACCCTTTTTTTGTACGATCCTTGTCAAGTTTTTTTAGAAAGTCCTCATTTTTTTGCTTCGTTGCAGTGAGGTCATCTTCGTTTTTCATTTCAAACATGATTGACACAATCTCAGTGCCAGCATCATCCAAATCACGAAAGATGTAGTCTCCCTTACTGCCAGAGGTTTCGTCTTTATCCTTTTGGGCACTATTGTCTTTTTTAAAATAGGCCTTCGGAAACCCGGTGGATCGAATGCGGTTGAACTCGGTTTCACAATGTTGTTCAAGGGTTTCGCCAACCATCTTCGTTGACAGACGAGACTTTAGGTCTCGCAGCCGCTCGATCATATCGTCCCGGTCTTTAATCTGTGTTTCGTATTTGTCCGTAAGGGACTTTTCCATTAGCTGTTTTTCAAGTTCTGCTTGCTTGACAGAATTTTTTAATTCGTCGCGTTCTTTCTCAACGATATTTAAAGCCTCGGTGACCGCAAGCTTTTTCTCGGTTTTACTGGCGTCTAGTTTGGCGTTTAGATCTTGAATTTCGAAATCTTTGGATGCCTTTAATTTATCCCGTTCTTTTTCGACTGTACTTAGGGCGTTGACGATCGCCAGATCTTTCTTGGTTTCACTGGACTCTAGCTTGGCGTTCAGATCCTGAATTTCCGACTCTTTGAGGGCGATCGCCGCCTGCATTTCACTGCGGATTTCGTTTTTTGCCAGCTTGATGGCATTTAACTTATCTTTCTCCGTCAGCTCTGAGCGATCGCGCAACTCTTTCTCAAACTCACTATCACGGACCTGCTTGAGGATATGTGCATAAGCCACTTCGTCAATTTTGAAAGCTTCCCCACAGCTCGGGCAAATGATCCTGTTGCTCATGCCTTTTTCTCACTTTTGACCAAAAACCTATATGAGCAGGTATAGCATCGTCCCCATGGCGATGGGGGCACGCCCATACTGGCACCCTGAATCTCGATTTTTGGATGGGGTCACCCTTAGCACCAGCTAAAGGGGGATGGGGAACGCTATATTGAAAACATTGAGATTTGTATCACCCCCGTTCAACCCCGGTTCTATTTAACAACCCATGATCGACATTCAAACTCTGGCATCAACGGCACAAACCTTGGCGGAGGAACTGGCGATCGCCAAGTTTGATATTTACGGGTCAGCGACTGATTCCAGCAGCGTCAAGGTGGATAAGGGGGAGCCGGAAAAGGTGAAGGCTTCCCAGCGGTCTGGGGTGACGGTGCGGGTTTGGAATGGGAAGGGGCAGGTGGGGATTACGTCCACGACGGATTTTGATGAGACGGGTTTGAAGGCGGCGTTGGCGACGGCGAAGGAGGCGAGCGAGTTTGGGTTGATGGAGCATGCCCCTGATTTCAGCCCCGCTGCGACGGAGCCGATTCCTGAGTTGAAGAATGAGTTGGTGGAGCCTGCGCCGATTCCTGAGTTGTTGGATGCTTTGGTGAAAGCGGAGAAGGAGTTTGTGGAGGCTCACCCGGCGATCGCTGCAGTGCCTTATAACAACCTGTCCCAAAGCGATACGGAGCGATTTTATCTCAATAGCGAAGGGGCGATGCGTCACGAAGCTCGGTCGATCGCATCCACTTATTTGGTGAGTAAAACGGAAGAGGAGGGCAAGAAGCCCCGTAGCGCTGGAGCTTACCGAGTGTCGCGGGGATTGGCGACGCTGGATGTGGACGGGTGTGTTGATGAGGCGATCAAGAAAACCGTTAGCCATTTGGATTACAGCACGGTGCCGTCGGGGCAGTACACGGTGGTGTTTTCCGCCGAGGCGTTTTTGAGCTTGCTGGGGGCGTTTTCGAATATGTATAACGCCCAAAATATTTTGGATAATCAAAGTCTTTCGACTGCTGATTCCTTGGGGGATGCGATCGCCTCACCGTTGCTGTCGGTATATGACGACGCCCACCATCCCGACAATGTGGGAGTGAGCTATTTCGATGGTGAGGGTACGCCGACCCAGCGAGTGGCGCTGATTGAAAAGGGTGTTCTGACCAATTTTCTCCATAGCGCTGGGACAGCGAAACGTATGAGAGCCAAGCCTACCGGTCACGCAGGGATTGGGGCGAAGGTTAGCGTTGGTCCTGACTTTTACCACGTCACCCGAGGGGAAAAGGCGGCGAAATCTTACGGTTTGGATACGGCTGAGAACGTAATTTTTATCGATGAGGTGCAGGCGCTACACGCGGGTGCGAAACCTCTTGAGGGGTCATTCTCGCTGCCTTTTGAAGGTTGGTTGGTTAATCAGGGGAGCCGCCGTAGTGTTGATTCTTCCACGGTTGCCGGGGATTTCCGCGAACTACTGAAATCTATCGTCTATGTGGAAGAGGACGCGGAAGTGACTCCCGGTGGCGTTTGTCCGCGCATTTGGGTTGAGGGCTTGTCCATTACTGGGGACTGATGCTGATTAGCGGAGGTGCGATCGCCAATGCGTGAATCCCCCCGAGAGCCAAACACCGCTTCTGAATTGCAGTAAAACTTGAATTCCATCAAATTCTGAAAGGGGTCGGCAATAAAGGCGGTGTAATGCTCCAACCAATCATCGGGAAACCGGCGGCGAGGCCTGTCGTAGAACGGGATATTTTGCGCTTCAATCCGTTTCACCAAAGCTTCCCAATCCGCCAAGGTTTCAAACACCAGTCCAAAATGTCGGGGATACACTCCCTTTTGGGGAGAAATTTCCTTCGCCAGGTGCGCGACCAACTGATTGCCATACAAATTTAAAATCAGCGCCCCCTTCGACTCTCGCCCCACGTCACAGCCCAGTTTTTCGCCATAAAACGCCTTCGCTTCGGCAATATCCAACACGGGAAACGCTAAATGAAACACCGCTGACCCTGATAAATCCTGCCCCATGGTGCTCTCCTAATCCGCCGCAACGTCTCAATTTAGGATAGACAGAGACAACGTTGCAGTGCAGGGGTTAGGAAATGGGGGCGATCGCCGATTGGGGCACCGTGGGTAGCGAGTTGCAGTGGCAGCCGTGGTTATTTGGCGCAATTTTGAATACGGTGCTGCTGTTGATTGTGTGGCGAATCCCCAAGGCATTGCTGACAACGGCGGGAATTATTCACGCTTGGTTTTTGGGTGTGATTATTTGGGTCAGCATGGGCTGGTC
>CALCTI010000185.1 GCA_937894105.1 uncultured cyanobacterium | reverse complement strand
ATAGGCAATCACTACGATTTCTAAAAAATCAAGACTAGCGCTGCCGCCAGCTGCGATCGCAACATTCCAGTTCATATCGGTCCTGGGTAAGGATGACTATGTTGATTACACAATGCCCGTTGCTCCCATCTCTTAATATCGGCTTTAATGGATACCATCTGACTCCATGAAAATTCTCTGAGCCGGTAGGATCTCTAATGCAAACCCCTCAAAAAATATGGGATGAATCTTCGAATCAGCGATCCATTAGCTATGAAGAACTAAAAAAACATAGTGCCTACTCAGACGGCTGGATTGCAATTAACGGGATTGTTTACGACATCACAAACTATATTTCCAAACACCCTTTTGGAGACACTTTTAGGGGAAATTTAGGCACAGACTGTACGGGACTATTTTCCTCTGCTCATCTTCATACCAACGTAGAAGAACTGCTGCAACAGGAAACCTTTCTTAAGAATAACGACATCGTGATCGTCGGCACCCTCACTCCAGAAAATGCCAATCTTCATGCCGAGAGCGACGACAAATTCCTAGACCGACTTGTTTATCACAGTACCCAAGAGGATAAATTCTGGCTGGACCTAAAACAGCGGGTGAAAGCTTACCTCGCTGAGATCGAAGAATCTACCCACTATTCCACAAAGGAAGGAATCCTTCTCCTGCTATATCACGGAAGTCTATTTCTTATTCTGTCCTACTTCACCTGGATTAAACTATCTTTTATTGCTGCCATTCTATTAAGTGCCCATATGGTGTGTGCCAGCGCTAGCATGTCCCATATGGCAGCCCATTTTGGTCTAACTAATAATCAAAAACTTAACTTTCTTGCCCTGCAATTTATGGACTTGAGTGGTTTCTCTTCTCTGGAGTGGCAAATCATTCACCAAACTCACCATAACCAGCCCCATTCCTCCATCGACCACCAAACTAATCAATATGTCCCCCTTCGTATTCACGAATATGTCAGATGGGAACCCTATCATAAATATCAGAATCGATATTGGTTGATTGCCCTACCTATCTACCATTTTCGCTCCTTCTTCATGAGTACTGTTTGGCTCTTGCAATATCGTAATTTTGTACGCTATCCCCGTGAGGCGATCGCCCACCTAATCTCAAAAACTACTGTCGTCTCCTTAATTGCCTACTGCGGTTATCAATACGGTCTCTTCAACACCGGACTGATTTTTATGCTGTACTCCACAGCATTTTCATTCTTTGCCTTTCTGCTGCTCTATAACAACCACGAAGAAACCCACCATGTCCTCGCCCTACAGGAGAACATCAACCCCCTTCACAAAAAATTTCCCTGGGCAGAAATTCAGGTGCGAACTTCAGGAAATTGGGTGCCAACCAATTGGCTCCTCTCATTTGTAGAGTTTCACTATGGCTACTTTAACTATCATATTGAGCATCATCTGTTTCCATCCTTCAAACCCGCTTTGCTCAAGAAACTTAGCCCTATTGTGAAACAGACCTGTCTTGATCATAAAATCCCCTATCTCTCCACAACTTTTATGGAAGTTCAGATTTCCTTCTATTGGCATCTCACCCATATGGGGAAGCCTAAGTCAACTTAGGCTGATCGCGATCGCCTCATACTAAAACACATCTACGGGGTTCGCTTCTCTGAGCTTATTGGTGGCAATCAGGCCGGAAACTACACAGATCATCAGAGTTAAGACAAAGACTAAGATTGCAATTCCAGCAGTCAAGTCAAAGGTCATCTTTGTCGTTTCCGATAGGGCATCGTAGATAAAAATAGATGTAATAAACCCAGGAATGTAGCCTGTGATGGCAAAGATCACAACCTGTTCTAAAACAATGGCTGCCAAAAAGTCCTGACCATAACCGATCGCCTTCAAGGTTGCATACTCTTTGATAAACCTAGAGATATTCTGGTAAAGCACCTGATACAGAATCACTACGCCAATAATCATGGAAAACGTCAGTGAAAATAAAATCACGATTCCCATAGGAGAACTTCGTTCGATGTATTCTTTGTCCTCCTGAATTAATTCTGATTTAGATGATACTTTTACATCGTCGGGGAGATATAACCTGAGGCGGCGAATCAAATCGGATATATTGCTACCGGGCTTGACGTGGATTAAACCTGCAAACACCTCTCCCCGGTTCAAGTTAAAGCTATTAAAAAATTCACTCTCGCTAGTAATTAAGGCTCCGTTGGAGAATGGATTTGCTCCCATTTCAAAGAGACCGACTAGGTCAATTTTCTTTCTTTGAAAACCTGAAGTTGTAATCTCCGTTTCCGCCTCTCCTTCGCGGCGCACTGTTTCTATTAAGGTGGTAAGTTCCGGACGCGATCGCTGATCTAACAAGAAAAACCCTGCATTTTTTAACTGGTCTTGGTTCTCCCGCACTCCCGGTAAATCAATCACCTTTTCATTAGGGGGAAAAGCAATCACTTGGATATTCGCCATAAAGCTCGGTTGATCTACCCGCCGCTTCACCCGCGTTGCTGTTTTGTAAATGGGAGTGACAGATTCCACCTCATCGAAGGCGAGTACTTGGTTAAGGCGGCGTCTGGAAAAGGGAGCTGCCACCGTAAAGGCTGGCGATAAGCGGCTAGTCATCACAATATCGCTCTGGAAACTGGCAGGCAATTGCGTACTACTTTCCAACAGTCCCACGCGAAATCCAAGCTGCATAAACAGCAAGATCGCCGTAAAGGCGATGCCCAAGATAGTGATAATGGTTTGCACTTTTTGGTACAGAAGTTGCGCCCAAGCGATGGAGAGGGTCCGAAGTATCATTCAGCCTATTGGTATCAGAATACTGAGACGTTTATTTATTCATGAATGCGCTATAAAGTTAATGCGCTAAAGTTGCCCCGACTTCAGGGGATTAGGAGTTGGCAATCACAACTTTGACCTGAAGATTGGTTAATGCTGCTGCTTTGGCACTGTCCTCGGCACTGAGGCGAATCTTCACCTCCACAATGCGGGCATCGGTATCGAGACTGGGGTCAGTACTCAAGACTTCCTGTTTCCCAATTTGTAATCCCACCTCGGTGACGGTGCCTTGTAGCTCTTCGGGGAGGGCATCAGCGCTGATGGTGGCGGTTTGCCCTTTCCGAACCTGGCTGATATCCGTTTCGTATATCTCTGCCACCACGTACATGGTTTGAGTTTGCCCCAGGGCTAGAATCCCTTGAGGGCTGATGGTTTCCCCGGGCCAGGTGTGAATTTTGAGCACCTGACCGGGGCGGGGAGCTTTGACGTAAGCCAGATTGAGTTCTGCCGTAGCCCGCTCCACTCCAGCGATCGCCGCAGTCAACTCTGCTTTTGCCAGGGATACATCCACACCTCGCACCTCCGCCACTTGACTCAGGGTGGCACGGGTTTCGTCTTGCTGATTACGAATGGTGCGGATAGTTCGTTGTAGCTGAGCCTCTGCTTCTGCCACCCTTTCAGTACCGCTAGCCAGGGTCTGTCCCAAAGTTGCCTTGGATTCGGCCTGGCGCTTGAGAGCCGTGTCCCGGGCCAAACACGTCAGCTCATACTCTGATTTTGAAGTTGCACCCTCAAGGTAAAGTTGCTCAAACCGTTCACATTCGGCTTTAGCGTTGGTCAACTCCGCCGATACCCGTTCGCTGGCAGCTTGCTGAACTTTGGTATTCCCTGCCAGGTCTGCATTTAAGCGTTTGATAATGGCGTTCTGGGCAGTCATTTGCCCCTGAAGCTCCGCTTCCAAAGTTCTGAGCTTGGCCACTAGGGCTTGAATTTCACCGTCTTTGGCCCCTGCTGTGACCTGAACCAGCTTAGACCGGGCAATTGCAACCTGGGCTTTTGCCTGATTCAGGGACGCCTTGAGACGCTCATAGTTATCAAGAATGGCAATAATTTGCCCTGCCTGCACCTGTTCTCCCTGGGTAACCAATAGGCGCTCTAGGCGGGTTACCTCCGGCAGCACTGCACCGGATACATTCACCACCCTATCCTTCGGTGCTATGTAGCCTAGGGCAGAGACCCCCTGGGAACTGACCTCTTCTGACTGGGAGGTAGACTGTTGCTCCCGGTTATGTTGCTCCTGAGAGTTGCTGATGATGACGATGCCAAGAATTGATGCAGTGGCGATCACAACTAGGGGCGCGATCCAAAGCTTGATATTTTTTAAAGGTAAGTCTTTAGTCAAGTTGGGCATTTTATAGTGGAAAAGTTATGGAAGTGTCGACCAATTACAATTACGCCCATTAGGGTGGTTATGGAACCATCGTTGGGGTTGTAGTAATAGAAACTTGACCAAAATTGATTTTTTAGAGCTTTACAAAAATTTTGAAATGTTTGGTGGCTGAAGCTGGATTTTCAGTATGTGTTTAGGATTTTCCATAAATTACTGGTGTCTTTAGAAAAGCCTGATCCCAGATTATGACACATGATTTTAAAAACTAACTCACTATTCAATAGACTTGAATGGTAATGGTGATGGAGCCAACAGTTGTAGTTCGACAACTTAATCATTTTTATGGAGAAGGAAGCCTGAGGAGACAAATTTTATTTGATATTGATCTTGAAATTTTGTCTGGGGAAATCGTTATTATGACTGGACCTTCAGGGTCAGGAAAAACAACGTTACTCACCTTGATTGGCGGCTTGCGCAAGGTTCAGTATGGGGAGTTGCAGGTTCTCGGTCAGACTATGCGTGATGTGGGCAATGAGCGTCTGAAAAAGGTTCGTCGCCAAATTGGCTTTATTTTTCAAGAACATAATTTACTAAGCTCCCTTAATGCCTTGAGAAATGTGGAAATGGCCGCGGCGCTTTATCCTATTTCTTGGCGAGAATCGGAACAGCGCTCTAAGGCAACATTAGGGTCAGTGGGATTAGAAAATTATGTTTACAAATTCCCCAATGAGCTATCGGGCGGACAAAAGCAACGGGTAGCGATCGCCCGAGCCCTAGTCAATCAACCGCAGATTATTTTGGCTGATGAACCTACCGCCTCTTTAGACGGAGAAACGGGACGTGAAGTTGTGGACCTAATGCAGAAATTAGCGAAACAGCAGGGATGCACCATTATTTTGGTGACTCACGATAACCGAATCCTAGATATTGCAGATCGAATTATTAATTTAGAGGATGGACATTTAGCAACTGATCAAGGACAGTTTGTATTTAGCCTAAGTGACCTCACTTCCTTAGTTTCAGATATTAGTCCTGATGTGATTTTCGAGATGATTCTACCTTTATCAACAGAGCAGTTTTCTGATTTTTTGACGAAGCTAAATGGTGATTTGAAAGACACGCTAAATACGACATCGCCACTGCGTGATCGCCCCCTAGAATCGAAACTACAAATCATGCTCCAGGCGATCGCTCTAAAGATTGCTCAAATTCTGAAAGCAGAACAGGTTACCTTTTTCGTGGTGGATCATCAACGACAAATCCTATGGTCGAAAAATGCTCGTGGTAAGAATGGAAAGCCCACTAACATTGAAATCCCAATGGGCGCTGGTATTGCCGGTTATGTGGCGACCACTGGAGAAACTGTTCATGTGGGTAATCCCTATGGGGATATGCGATTTAACCCGCAGGTAGATTTTGAAACAGAATGGGTGACTCGAAATATTCTCTGTTTGCCACTGATGGATGAGAACAATCGCGTTTTTGCGGTGGTGCAAGCGTTAAATAGGCTAGATGGTGCATCTTTTGATGATGGGGATGAAGAACGTTTTCTGCGGTTGACGCGATCACTGAAATATACGGTGCAATCTAGTATTGTTGATGCCCAGAAATTATATTCTTTGATGACACTGTCTACAATTAGGAATAATAATCGTGCAAGAACAAAAGCAAAAAAAATAAGATCTAAGGTTGTAGCTCTGTCCCCTGAGGAATTTGCAGTATTGCTAGAGAATCTAAATGATAAAT
>CALCTI010000184.1 GCA_937894105.1 uncultured cyanobacterium | reverse complement strand
GTTGTCCAGCATGTTTTAACTTCCGGTAAATAGGATAATGCCAATACAGTATCTCCAGCCAGCGACCATTAAGGGGGCGGAAATTTCGTCGTTACTTTGCTGCAGGGCGAGCAGGGCCACCAGGGCGATCGCCACGGCGTGGATTAATTGGTAGCGGGTGGCGGTTTCAAAGATGGCAAGGGCGCGATCGGCTAGTTGATTTTTCAACGCGTGGGCTCCAAAGGCTCCCAGAGCAACGCCCAGTGCGCCAAATAGCCCTGCCAAGGTTAGAAAGAGTTTTCCCATCAGGAGTTATGACGATTTTTAGGGTTGGGTAAAGTGCTGCCAGGGGGCAAGCTGGAGGGTAAATCACCAATGGGAAACTGGTAGTAAATTTCACCGCGATCGCCCACGCGAAAAGAGGCATTAAACTGCCCTGCCGCCTCATCCAAGAACTCGCGCGCTTCCTCCGCCGGCAGCCGCGTTTCCATCGCAAACCGCATTAACGTCAGTTCGCCGTTGTTACTTTCCAAAAGGCGAAAAAACGTATCTTGCACCTGATTTGTGGTGCCCTTTTCAGTGCTGATTCGCACCTTTTTCTGTTCCTTGGTTAAGCCGCGATAAATAAAAAATCCCCAAACCAGCGGCGGCAAGCCCAGCATCATACAGCCAGCAAAGGTGCTCACTGGCTTATCCTCTGTGGGGTCAAAGGGGACGGTGATGCCCACAATGGTAAAGACCAATCCCCAGGTAACGAGTACTCCCGCAGCGATTTGCTTAAACAGGCGCATAGTAGATTTTTTTCGGGTCGACAAAGAATGAAAAGCTAGGGCGTGTCATCAATTAATCTCCAGAAGCCTGATGCAGTGGGGAGTACGCGCCCTTTAAGAACAAACAAGGCAGGGGCTGAAACCCTTACGGCTCTTGACTTAGGGATTCAATTGATGACAACCCCTAGTGAGCCCCCAGAAACTAGAGGTCACATCCTTACTCATATCTTTTTAGCCTAACCTAGGCGGCTTCCGCTTTTTCCTCGTTTTTTGCCTCAGCTTTGACAAACTCCATCAGGCGAGAGAAATAAAAGCGAGTGGCGGTCAATTCACTGCGAGCCACGTCCCAGCCCAGATTGTTTAAAATGGCGACCACTTCTTTTTCTCGATGTAAATAGGCGCGGGTGGCTTTGCTTGGACCGGGGAAAAATTCGCCGATGCGTTTCAGGGTGGCGTAAAAGCAGGTTTTTGGCGCAAAGCTCAAAATAAGCTGAGACTGGGCGCAGCTAGCCAAATGGGTCAACATGGCTTCCATTTCTTCGTCGGGATAGTGAATCAACACATCCAAACAAATTACGCTGTCGTAGTTGCCCTCGATCGCCTCCAGGTCCCGCGTTTCAAAGGTGGGCGGCTTGTCCAGTGCCAGCGCTCCTGACCGGGCGATCGCCTCCCCCACCATTTTTTCCGAAATGTCACTGGCGTATACCGTTACCCCCTGCTGGGCGAGGGGAATCGCCAATGCGCCCACCCCACAGCCGGCATCGCACACGGAGCGATCGCCAATTTTTTTGCTAACGCCTTCGTCCGTCCCTTCGACCGCCTCCTGGGCAGCCTTCTTATCCGCTTCAAACCAATCCAGCACTAAATCAATGGTGCGTTGGTGACCATTGCGAATATCTAGCTGAACCTTATTAATATCGTCCCCGGCCCCATAAATCCGCCGCCACCGGTCAAAGCCAGTGCTGTTGAAATAGTCGCGAACAACGATTTTATCGTTACTTTCCTGGGACTCCTGGGGGGAATTATCTTGAGATTCTTCCTTGGACTCAGGGGCGGGTGCAGTTGTGCTCACGGGGCCTCGTTAAAAAACGTAGTTAGAAACAAACTAGAAAATACACCGTTTATCGTCACATATTTTAACCGTACCGTATCAATCTCTTTCGTCAGTTTGCAATTCCGTAAAGATTGCCCGGCGACAGCTAACTTCGGTCATTAGCTTTGGCTGACTCGCCTTGGCTAATGACTTCCACTGACGATGCCAGACCACTGTACGGTTTTGGTGCCGTCGCGGCGATAGGAAAAGAATTGGTCAGGCTCGCTATGGGTGCAATGGGGGGCGATCGCCAACTGCTCCGCCCCAAGCCCCAACTCCAAAAGCTGCAACAGATTCACATGGCGCACATCCAGCCGAGCTTTTCCCGGCTCTGGGTCAGACTGCACCGGGGTTAATCCCGCCCATTGCCCCGGTAAAGGTTCTGGCAAAGATTCCGGCGAAGGGGTGGGGCAAGCGTCCAAAGTAGCCACAAGCTGGTCCGCCACTTCCTGGTGCACCTGATACGCTGCGCCACTAATGGCCGGCCCCAGGGCGACGCGCAGGGTGTTCAGCTTTGCCCCCTGGTCCAATAGCCGGGCAATTCCTTTGGGCACAATCTGCTGCGCCGTCCCTCGCCAGCCCGCATGAACCGCCAACACCATCCCGGTGGTCAAATCTCCGATCAGCGTCGGGGTACAGTCTGCGGTACACACCCACGCCGCTTGATTGCCTGCCTCTGTGAGCACACCGTCCGCCGGAGGATAAGACGATTCAGGAGCGTGTGGCGTGTGGGTAATTTCCGTTGGGGTGAGGACGCGATCGCCATGAACTTGCTTAACCCTTAGCACGGAGGCGTTTTGTGCCAAAGCGGAAGTTAATTCGGCAGGCGATTTCGGTGAAAATTTTCGCGTAAAAAAGCCGTGGGACCAGGGAGACAACAGGTCGCAGGTCAAATATTCCAAGCCTTCCCAAGATTGCCAAGTCCAATTGGATGTCTGAGGAGCGGCTAGCTTTGACGGTTCTGCGCAAGAAGGGGGTGTCATCGCCTGATTCTACGGCTTTTGATGCTTGAGGGGACAGCATATCCCAGTGGCATTACTGTCCCCCAAGCTTATTTCGGTACTGCTGATATCAGTGCCTTTTACGTCAGCGGTGCTCATATCAGCAGTTTATACGTCAGTCGTTTCTACTTCAGCACTTCCACGCGCACACGACTGATACCCATGCTACGCAGGCCAATTTGACCGGCAGCGGCGGAGGATAGGTCAATGATACGACCGCGAATAAAAGGACCGCGATCATTAATGCGCACAATGGTGGAGCGTCCGTTGGACAGGTTTACCACCCGCACCCGTGTGCCAAAGGGTAGGTGTCGATGGGCAGCGGTCATGGCGTTTTGGTTGTAACGTTCACCACTGGCGGTGCGACGACCGTGAAAATAGCCGCCATACCAAGAAGCAATGCCAAGCTGGGTAGACCGGACAGTGCCGACCGCCACAGCCTCAGGGGCGGGAGCCGGAGCCGCCAAAGCAACGGCCGGATTGGTCAACCGTCGTGAACCGGTGTACTCAATGGGCTCAGCGCCATACACCAAGCGCCGCAGCCGGTTCGTGGTTTGCACCAGGGCAGAGGTTAAATCGGGGCTGGGCTGTACCGCCGTGGTCCACTTATCTAGGGCCACTACGGGGCGATCACCTGCCGTAATCCAATATTGCTCGTCTTCCTTATCCCACTCCAGACGAATATCCGAAGCCGTTTCCGTTTGCGCGAGCTGACCGTGAAGATTTTCCAGCTTCTGAGCCACAAGCTGAGCTCGCTCTAGGGGCGTCGCCACGGATTCAGGGCCAGCGTTGTCGGAAACATTGCCGGAAGCGTTTTCGGACGCATTGGCGGCAGAGTCTTCAGCAGTATTGCCATTGGGCGACTCATTTCCCAAAAAGGTCAGGACGGGAATATCACGCACGTAGAGGGTGACAGCGTCCTGATCGTCAACTTCGTGGGCGTAAACCTTAGTAATGACTGCGCCGGTGGTGGGAACACCGGTGGTAGCCCTGGTTGTGGAGGCTAAGTTGCCGTCCAGCGCTTGGGATGGAGAGGGAAGGCTGGCGGATTCGGAAGGGGTAATGCTCGGCTGCCATTGGGCAACGCGAATTGCTGATGATCCTTCGGAAGCACGATTCAATACCTGACTCTGAGCAGGGGCGATCGCTAACAAGCTTAAAGTGGCAGTGGCCGTAGCCCAAGGTCGAAGCAATTTAAACGAACTCATATTTCTAGGGGGTAAACAGCAAGTGCAGCGGATGGATTACTCCCGCATAGCCCCTACGCCAGTGGCAAAAGGGTTTTACACGGCACTCACCATTTGCTCGACGGTTTAATCACCAACGGCGACGGTGGTTGCATCCAACAAAATACTGCGATGGACGGCGAAAAGATTAAGAAATCCGCCGACGGCAACAATTTCGTAAAAGCGCCTAACTGACGTCCCAACAGGTGCTCAATTGCTTTGAACCTCTGTCAGGTAAAGCCAATGTGGCATTTCCTGCACAACAAACACGAAACAGAAGTTAACAATTTTTGAAGCCACAAAAGGCTATCACAGTGGCCCGGAAATGCAAGGCATTTTTCCAGAGGCATAGGAGTAGCGTGGGATCGCTCCCAACGACGATCCTCTAATCAGAAAACGTAGATCCCTTTAATGACGGGGAGAAGATTGCCCAAAGTCCCCACCATTTCTAAATTTGGCGGCGATCGCCCCACGGACCAAATCCCCAGATCAGGAAAAGGAAAATCCAGTCTGCTCTTAATTATTTTTTAATATTTGAGAGGGTGATTACTATTTCTGATGGCGGGTCAAAATAATTTGATTGCTACCCCAAAGGTCACCGTATCCAGAAGATAAAATAGTCGGCGGCAAGAACGTGACAAGACTGTCAGGAAGGTGAGCCGGTGGACTATCGCGACGCTGGGGTGGTTGTGGAAGCACCGCGAGCGCGTCCAGCGCACTTTTCGCCCGGAGGTGTTGGGCGGGCTGGGAGGAGTTGGCGGCTGTTTTGAAATTCCAGCGGTCTACACCCAGCCGGTCTTGGTCTCGGGTACCGACGGCGTTGGTACCAAGCTGAAGCTGGCTCACGCCTTGGGCATTCATCACACGGTGGGCATTGATCTGGTGGCCATGTGCGTTAACGATGTGCTCACTTCGGGGGCGGAACCTCTGTTTTTTCTGGATTACGTGGCGACAGGCAAGTTGGATCCGGAAGATTTAGCGAACGTGGTGGATGGGATTGCGACCGGATGCGAGGAGTCGGGCTGTGCCCTATTGGGGGGTGAAACAGCGGAGATGCCGGGATTTTACGGCGCAGGAGAATACGACTTGGCAGGGTTCTGCGTGGGCATTGTGGAAAAATCAAAAATTTTAGATGGGTCGAAGGTGACGGTAGGAGATGTGGCGATCGCCCTGCCCAGCTCCGGAATCCACAGCAACGGCTTTAGCCTGGTGCGAAAAATTGTGGCTAACGCGGGGCTAAGTTGGGACGATTCCATTGAATCCTTGGGAGAAGCCACCTTAGGTCAGGTTCTGCTGACGCCCACCCATCTATATGTAAAGCCAATTTTGGCACTGCTTAAATCAGGTATTGACATTCACAGCATGGGCCACGTGACCGGGGGGGGGCTGCCGGAGAATTTGCCGCGATGTTTGCAGGATGGGCAAGGATTTAAGATTCAAACCCAAAGCTGGCAGCCGTTGCCAGTGTTTGACTGGCTGGAAAGTACCGGCAACGTCGATCGCCCAGAAATGTTTAACACCTTTAATATGGGCGTCGGTTTTGTAATGGTCGTCCCCGCTGATTCAGTGAACAGTGCTTTGGAAATTTTGCAGCAGCAGAACACAAAACCTTGGGTCATCGGTGAAGTGGTATCGGGGAACCGCACCGTAGAGCTGGTTTAGGGTGCGTGCCAACGCACCGCCTCACCATTTCCGCATCATTACTGAAAAATTATTGAAAACGAAAGCAGCACTTGGGAGCTGTCATTAATTAACTTTCCAAATTAAGTGCCGTAAGGGTTTCAGCTTCTAGTATTTTTTGTTTCCAGAGGGCGTGTACTCCCCACGGGTTAAGGACTCTGGAGCTTAATTGATGGCACGTCCTAACTGTGCACTCGAGGATGGTGATGGAGAGTGGATAAAATTTCGCTTTCCACCGTGGCCAGCCCATACAACCGATCTCGAGCCAACTCCTCATCAAATTCCCGCTTTGCCAACACCCAGTAGGCTCCATAATGGCGAGCCTCCGACGCCATTAACCCCCGATAAAATACGGCTAACTTTGGATCCGGACAGTGCTGCCCCAATAGCCCCAATCGCTCATGGCTACGAGCTTCAATTAATCCCGCCACCAGCAAACTATCTAAAAAACGATGGGGATCCTGGCGTCGAATCAGCGATCGCAACCGTCCGCCATAGGGGGGAGCCTTCGGAGCCCGTAGCTTTACTCCCCGCTTCCGCAGCCACCGATTCACCTGTTCAAAATGCTCCAGTTCCTCTTGGGCGAGCGCCGGCAGCGCCTTCACCAACGCCGGTTTCGCAGGATATTGGGCCATAATCTGGATCGCCACCGCCGCCGCCTTCCGCTCACACTGGGCATGGTCCAGCAAAATTTCGTCCATATTCGCGATCGCCTGGTCCACCCACGCCTGGGAAGTGGCTGACTTTAAAAAGCGAATTGTGGGAAATTCATTATCCGCCAGCGTTTCATGGGTCAGTGTTTCCTCGGGGGAAACAGCAGCGTTGGCGGTATCAGTAAGGCGATGAACTGCGGCCATGGGGTGAAGTAATAAGCTCAAAATAAATTGATAATAAGCACTATAAGCTGCCTATTGTTAGACAGTCACAAGCGCAAAGGACGACTAAGAAATATCTCAATCCGGTTAGAAATCAAGACGCCAGCGGTTATCAAGAGAAAGGAGAAATCTATCGGTATCCTCATTAATTATGCCTGTATCCTTCATTATCACGGTCGTCATTACCGCCATCAGCCTGCTGATTATGAGCAAGCTGCCTTTAGGCATTCAAATTGACTCTCCCATAAAAGCCCTGATTTCTGGGCTCGTTATAGGCGTTTTCAATGCGATCGCCCAACTTGTTCCCGGCTGGCTCACCCTCCCCTTCAAAGTTCTTACCCTAGGTTTGTTTTCCTTTATCGTCAGCGTGATTATTTTTGGACTATCCGCCTGGCTGATTAAAGGATTCCGCCTAAAGTGGGGCATCTGGAGCGCAATTTTAGGCGCCGCAATCCTCGCCTTTTTAAACTCAATTTTGGAGCACGTTCTTACAACGATCCTAAAGCTTGGCTAAGTCCATCAATTGACTCTTGCTGAATATCAGGACTCGATTAACCAGCTCTTTCACAACTAAACGGCCAACTAATAGAAGCTGAGCCCGCTTACGATCAGTTCGTCAATTAGTGAGGTGGTTATACCAATTCTCTAACGCCTGATGTGAATTAGCTCTGTCCAGAGACAAAAAAGCTAAAGCCTTATCCCATAAGGGTTACACCGTAAAGTCGCAATACGCAGAGGTCGATTGATTTTTAAGGGAAAATCGTTAGCTCTATTGATTTAGCCAAAGGGGGCTTTTTAAGATCTGAAATAGCAGAGTTTTTGCCCTGGAGATGGCATGGATCGCCCACCTCTTTTTAGGCTAGAACCTTTATGAAATTTGGGCTTCAGCGTTTTTTGTTGCCTTGAAAAGTTTCCCTTCTAACTCACATCAGACGTCTCTAGATTAAAGAGCCACAATTAAAGAGTCGTAATTAGAGAGTCAGAACTCTACTCTTCAAAGGTTTTCAAACGTATTTTATGGCGCATAGGCTAAAGGAATTGGTGTCAGAAAGCATTGAGTTTGTTCGCTTGCAAAGCACTGCGCTGACGAATCAATAGCGCAATTCTAGCTTTAGCAGAACCTCTCAATGTGTCTTATTTTTTACTGCATCGACAATAGCGGGCACAGGTGAAAACCGTAAGGCACTGCTTATATAAAGTAATTACTTATGGGTTAGCCGTAAAACGCCATCCCACTGTTCCCCAAGTCCCTCGCGCTCAGCTTCTTCCAAACGTTCTAAGTAGTAAAGGGCGCAGCTATCACCAGGGTTAATATCTAACACTTCAGAAAAGCCTTTGCGCGATTCTGCTAGCTGACCTGCGCTGTAATCCCTAACGGCTTTTTCGAAGGCGTCGTGGGTGGAAACTTTTAAATCAAATTCGTTGGGCGAATCCCCATCAAACACTTCGTAAAGTCCGGTGACATTGCGCTTTCCTTTAACAATGGCTGCCCCTAAGAAGCGTAGATGAAATGGATGGTCGTGTCCTAGCCAGTTGACAGTTTCTTCTGATACCAATAGGGACGCGCCGTAAACCTTGGTCAACCCTTCTAAGCGCGCTGCCAAGTTGCCGTTGTCGGAGAGGGCATCTCCCTGCATGCGGTCTTTTTCACCAATAATCCCCATCATAGTTGGACCGCAATGAATAGCGATTCCAATGCGAATAATGGCGTCTCCCCTGGAAAAATCACCGTTTTCGCTGCCGCTTTTGCCGTCACCAAAAATGCTATTACTGGCGGGGCTCGTAATCGGAGTATTGCTCTGCTTGAGAGAAGCTTTGCGGCGACGCTTTCTAACGGCTTTTAATTGGGCGATCGCCGCACTAATGGCACCCTGAGGACCATTCGGAAACACCGTCATCACCCCGTCTCCCAGATACTTCATAATAATTCCCCCGTGGCTGCGCAAAATCGGGCTAACCAGCTGTAAATAGCGATTAATAAATTCAAACCCTTCTCGCGAAGTCATCCCCTCCGCCATACTGGTAAAACCGCGAATATCGCTAAACATAATCGCCATTTCCCGGTCCACGTGGTCACCGAGTTTGACATCTAAAATACTTTCTTTATCCAAAAACTCTAAATAGGCGTGGGGCACAAATCTTTGGTATGCCGAACTAATCTTGGAAAGATGAATATGGGTGTTAATTCGCATCAACAATTCATCTCTAATAAAGGGTTTAGTTAAATAATCATTGGCTCCACATTTAAAGCCCATAATCAAATCATCTAGGCGATCCTTTGCGGTCAGCATAATGACCGGTAGCTGGGCCGCTAAACGGGTTTCCCGAATTTTTTTACACACGTCATAGCCCGATAAATTGGGCATCATAATATCCAGCAGCACCAGATCAATGGGCTGGGCTAAGGCGTTGAGTACTTTTAGGGCTTCTTGACCGCTGGCGGCAACGGTAACTGAATAGCCTTCAAAACGAAGGAAGTTTTCCAATACCCGCAAATTGACCGGCTCGTCGTCGACGATTAAAATCTTGACCTGGTGACGGCTGTTTTTCGTTGGATGAGAGGCTAGGGCGGGCTGTGATGTGGCTGGGGCCGGGGGGGCGATCGCCGATTCATGGCGACGACGACGTAGTAAACGCTGACTATCGGGCGCCGCCGCAGGACCGTCGGCAACGGGCAACCTTACGGTAAAAGTAGACCCCTCGCCCAGGACCGAACTTACCGTGATTTTCCCTTTGTGCAGATCCACCAGCTGCTTCGTTACCGCCAGCCCCAGTCCGGCGCCTCCGTGACGGCGAGACGTGGATCCGTCCCCCTGTTCAAAGGACTCAAAAATCCGGTCTAGGTTTTTCTGGGCAATGCCCGGCCCCGTATCAGAGACAGAAATAGCGATCGCCTCTTTCTCGCTAACGCCCTCTTGGGGCACCGCCTTCGCCGTCACCCGCACTTGCCCCTTTTCCGTAAATTTAATGGCATTGCCAATTAGGTTGTATAAAATCTGCTGGATGCGATTTTCGTCCCCTAACAGGGGCGGCAATCCCGACGGGCTGCCGTTGGTGACCGTGATCGGGCGATCGCCCACCAGCACCTGAGTTACCGCCAACACCGCATCAATGCAGCTTTTAACGTCCACCGACTTTAACTCCAGCTCTAGGCGACCATTTTTAAGCTGGGCAAAATCTAAAATATCGTCCACCAAATTTGCCAGCCGCCGCCCACTATCGGCAATAAGCCGTAGATTTTCTTCCTGGGGCCTTTCCATCGGTCCGGCAGTGCCTTGAATCAGCGACTCTGACAATCCCACAATGCCGTGAATGGGCGTCCGTAGCTCGTGGGAAGTGTTGGCAAGAAACTCATCCTTCAGTTCATCCAGCCGCTTTAGCTCCTGGTGTTTCTCTTCCAAGGTCACCGCATATTTGTGCAAATCATCCCGCGATCGCTCCAGGGCATTCCAAAGGGAAATAAACATCGCGGTGCCCGTGGACATATTCCACACCAGCAATGGCGACACCGCCGGAATGGACCAGCCGCTATTAAAGCTCAAATAAGAAATCGCTAAAATACTGACACTGCCCAGCAGCATCACCCCAATTCCTTTGGAAACGCGCTGGCGGTAGGTGCCATAAATTGCGCCGCCAATCCCCCACACCAGAATCCACGCCAGCACTGCGCTCTTTACCGGAGCCTGCTGCATCACCCGTCCGTCCAGAGCCGCACTAACAATTTGGCTGGCAATATTGGCGTGAATCACCACCCCGGGCATTAGGGGGCGGCTGGGCAACAGGGCGCTGTTGTAAGGGGTTTGCAGCTCATCGTTAGTGCTAGGGGCAATGGGACCGATCAATACAATGCGATCGCGAAAGAACCCTTCCGGCACGCGCCCGTCCGCCACATCTGCCAGGGAAATATGCAAAAACCTATCGAGGGAGCCGCGATAGTTCAGAAAAATTTGATAGCCGCCCCCATCGGGCATATAGTCTCCCACCTTCGGCGTGACGGGACGAAACAGCGCCTGGCCAATTTTCAGAATCTGCTCCTTCGGGTCAATCATCTCCAGCTCCAGACCCTGATCTTCCAAATATTGCAACGCTAGACGGGACGCCAACCCCTCGCGGTACACCCCATCACTGCGCAGAATCCCCACAATGCCGCGACGTACTCGACCGTCTAAATCCTGCACCGAGTCGTTGGACGTAACCCGGTCCACTCGCTCCAAAGTGGGCGGTGGAGCCACCGACTGCCCCCCAACCTTTTCAATGCCGTACAGGTTTTCCGTATTTTCAAACAGTTCAATTAGCTCTGCATTGCCCGGTTCCACAGGCAAATCGCGATATAAATCCAAGCCGATAGAGTGGGGATCTTGGGCATCAATGGCGCGGATCACTTTGGCTAGAAACTCATCCGAGGCGGGCCACTGACCAGCTAGCTGAATATCGGACTCGTCAATAGTGACAACAACAATGCGCTCATCTTTGGGCTCGAGGGGACGCAACCGCACATAGGTATCTCTGAGGGCCCACTCTAAAAAGGCAAAGCCCCCAGAAAGGCTACCAAGAATACCGGCGGCAGACACGAGGGCTCCAACAATTAGGCCACGCTGCCAAGGTTGAATCCGCTTAAAAGGTAGGGTCATGGGCAGTGTTTCAAGGCACTAGCAGCACATGCTACGGGTAGTGCCAAGCTCGATTATGTAATGGCATTGCACAACCCAAGTATGGTCTAATTTCCAGTCTTTTTTTGCGCGATTTTTAATAATCTGAATTCTAAAAATCCCCAGCTTTTTTGGAAAATCCTCAAACGTTTCAGAGAAGCCGCCCTAAGAAATCAGATTTTATATATAGTCAATTGCTACTTATGTAGGACATTCCTCAGTACAGGGACAAAAGTTTTGAAGTAGAGGCTAAAAGCCTTGCCAGTTAAGG
>CALCTI010000183.1 GCA_937894105.1 uncultured cyanobacterium | reverse complement strand
CCTGCTGTCTTCCCTCCTCCCCTCTCCTCTCTACCGCCTCCCGATGAGCCTCCACCGCCTGATGATCTACCTCCGCCCGACGAGCTTCCACCGCCGGAAGAACTACCTCTGCCAGACGAGCTACCGCCGCCCGAAGAGCTACCACCGCTCGACGAGCTGCCGCTACTGCTAGAACCACCACTGCCAGTCGCCGGGGTGCCCACACTGCTGCCACCGATTGGAGCACTGCCACCGGTTGAAGGACTGGCGGTGGTGCCGGTGGTTCCAGAACTGACCGGCGTAGAAACACCAGAAGTAGAGCCGCTAGTGGTGCCGAAATTTGAACCGGCGAAAGCCGGAATTACATTCAGCCCGCCCGCCGCAAGGGCTTCGTCGGAAAAGTTAGATAGGGGATTTCCGGGGCGTAACGGGCGGGTGATGGAAGGTAGAGGGGATGGGTTAGTCTGCGCAGGAGTTGCCGCAGGGAAGGGAGGATCCCCTAGGGGATCAGCGTAGAATCCAATTCCCTCATCTCGATATCCTGGCAAGTTGGCCCGCACTGAGGCAGCTTCTTCGGCATTGGAGGTGAAGAAATGCCGACCGGTGACCATGTTGTAGAAGCGGTATACCGGATCAACCCCCAGCCGTGGGTTTATGGTGGCGCTGAATCCTCCGTTTTCGATTTCCTCAAACCCTGGATTCTGCCGGACGGTCGCCTGTTCTTCTGGGGAAATGGCGTAGAAAATGACGCCGGTTACCTGGTTTCGAAAGCGTACCACCGGGTTAGGTCCCGCAGATTCAAAAACAGCTCCTTCGTCTCGATAGCGATCGCCGTCCTCTATGAGTTGAGAAGCTTCCGTTTTATTGCGCGTATATACATGACTACCGGTTACGGCGTCATAAATGCGAACGACTGTTTCCATGGTTAATTACTTTTTAAAGAGTGAGTTGCATTGCAAAAAATATTTTGGTCGCCTGCGATTTTGCAGACGATCAACGGCAAGATGCAACACCATGACGATGTTTTTTGAAGTAAAAACACGTAGATGCAGTATGCAAGTAATACCTGATGTATTCAGTATTCGCCTTGTGATGTTGAGCGGAATCAGCTAAGCAGAATCAGCTGTCGATCCGATCGCCCGTAACCGCATCGAACCAGTGCAGGCGATCGCGGGGTAAAAGGAGAGTGACTTTATCCCCCACTGAAATGGAACCAACGGGCACAAGCGATCGCAAGGTTACCGATTCCTCTGTTCTCTCTTCGTCCAGTTGCAGGCTAATCAGCAAATTTGGTCCTAAATTTTCACTGAGAAACACCGTGCCGGAAACTACCACCGCTTTTTCCGTGTCCGCGGAGCCCGGATAACCTAACACGCAGTCCTCGGGGCGCAGCCCTAAGCTCACCGTCGCCGCCGCCGTCGATACCCCATTCGGCAATTTGATCGAAACCCTGCCCAATTGCGCGCTGTTCCCCTGACACTTCAACGTCAGCAGATTCATCTGAGGGCTGCCAATAAAGCCCGCCACAAATCGGTTCGCAGGCCTTGAATAAATACGCTCTGGCGAATCGAGCTGCTGCAAATGCCCGTCATATAAAACCGCCACCTTGGTGGATAGGGTCATCGCCTCTGTCTGGTCGTGGGTGACGTAGACCACCGGAGCTTTCTGGTCTGCGAAAATCTGCTTCAGCTCCCCTCGCACCTGCTCCCGCAACAGAGCATCCAAATTACTCAGCGGCTCATCCAGCAAAAACACATCCGGTCGCCGCTCCAACGCCCGCGCCAAGGCCACCCGCTGCCGCTGTCCCCCCGATAGCTCACTGGGGCGGCGATCTAACAGGGGATCTAAATCTAACTTCACGGCCACTGACTGGACCCGGTCGGAAATTTCCCCCACCGGTAGCCGCCGCAACTTCAACCCAGCCGCCACATTTTCCCGCACGCTCATGTGGGGATAAAGGGCATAACTTTGAAACACCATGGCCAAATTGCGATCGCCCGGCGGCGTGTAGGTTACATCGCGATCGCCAATCAGCACCTGCCCCCGGGTGGGTAGATCTAATCCGGCGATCGTCCGCAGAGTCGTGGATTTGACGCACCCCGACCGTACCACACGAGTAAAAAACTCGTAGTACCACCCCGTCAGGGGAATATAGTTAACCGGCACAACGGGGCGGGGGGAGGGTTTGTTGATATTTTTAAGTTCTAAAGTTGCCACAGAATTGAAGTCTAAATTTCAAAGAAACGGTTTCAAAAGTTGGGAAAGATCTGGATTTTTACGTCATTTATTTAATGCGTTAAACCTATCCTTTTACAGCGCCAGCAGTTAGCCCTTGAACAATTTTCCTTTGGAATAACAAAACAAGTAATACCAAGGGAATTGTCCCCACAATTGTGGCGGCAGCCATGGGACCGTAAGGGGTTTCAAACTGACTTGCGCCACTTAGCTGAGCCGTAGCCACGGGAACCGTCTTCAGGGTTTCTTGAGTCATAAATGTCAACGCAAATAAAAACTCATTCCAGGCAAAAATAAACGTCAAAATTCCGGTGGTCACTAAGGCTGGCAAGGTTAAAGGTAATAGAATTTGGGTCAGAATTTGCTGGGTATTGTATCCATCCACCTTTGCCGCATCTTCCAGATCGCGCGGCAACTGTTGAAAGAAACTGCGCATCACCAAAATTGTTAACGGTAAATTAATCGCCGTGTAGGGAACAATCAATGATAAATAATTATTTCCTACACCGAAGGCACTGACAATTTCCAGTAATCCCAAAAACAGCAAAATATAGGGGAACAGGCTAATAATTAGCAATAACCCTAGTAATATCGATTTTCCTGGTAACCGAAGTCGGGCGATCGCATAGGCTGCCGGCGTCCCCACTCCCAGGCAGAGCAACGTGGATAAAACTGACACTAAAACACTGTTTCCCAAGTATGACCAAAATGGTCGCCGAGAAAATAATTCCCCATAGTGGGACAGGGTATATCGACTGGGAAAATAAATGTTGGGAGTGGTTTCAATGTCCGCATTAACTTTCACTGACGTTAGCCATTGCCACATAACGGGAGCAAGGCAAAAAGCCACAAGGCAAAGGATGAGTATGCCAAAAATAATCCCTTTCCACAGTTGGGGCGATCGCCCGGCAGCCGAGTCTAATTGAGGTGAAGTAGAGGGCATATTCCAACAATAATTTAACAGCACAGACGAAACTAAAATCCAGTTTTTCGGCTTACTGGGTCACATCAACCCCTAAGCGCCGTAAGCCGTAGACAGCCAACCCGACGGCGAGAATAAGCAACAGAAAAGTCACCACAATGAGTGATGCTCCATAGCCGAAGTCTAAATAGCGCATCACAGTGGAATAAATATAAATAGAAACCATTTCCGTAGACCCGGCCGGACCGCCGCCAGTCATCACTTGCACCAAGTCGAAAATTCCGAAGGATTGGGCAAATCGAAATAGGACGGCGATTAATATTTGGGGCATTAATAATGGCACGGTAATTGCCGTAAAGCTTTGCCAAGGGGAGGCTCCGTCCATGGCGTGAGCTTCATAAAGATCCTTGGAGATCGACTGTAATCCCGCCAATAAAATAACGCTAACAAAAGGCGTTGTTTTCCACACGTCTGCCACAATTAACGACACCATTGCCAGGGTTGGATTACCCAGCCAGTTAATACCGTCGCTAATAATTCCAAGACGCTGAAGCAGATCATTCACAACCCCAAATTGGTCATTGAAAATCCACGCCCACCCCACGGCCATTACCGCCGTTGGCAAGGCCCAGGGCAAAATTGCAATGGTGCGTACAATGCCTCGCCCTCGAAAGGATCGGTTCAGAATTAGGGCGATCGCCAGCCCCAAGCCCAGCTCAATGGCCACCGAAGCCACCGTAAAAACCGTCGTATTTCCTAAACTTTGCCAAAACCGACCATCCCCAAACAAACGGCCGTAATTTCCTAACCCATTAAAAACCGGCTGTAGCTGGGTGCCGAGGTTTTCTGCAAATAAACTTAGAATAAAAGATCGTCCAATGGGATAGGCATAAACCAGCAATAAAATGGCGATCGCCGGTGCCACTAAAATCCCCGCCGTTTTCCATTCTTTTTGAACCCAACTCGATTCTGCCTGTGGTTGTTTAGCGGTCATTAAATTGACTTCGTAACATTAACTTCGTGCGTTAGAACACTATTTCCAATTCAAAGGTGCACTTTTTAACGGCTAACCATGGCTAATTAATGGCTAAGTTTCCTCTGTGCCTAGGAGCGATCGCGTTTCCCGTGCCGCCGCTGCCATGGCCGCTTCGGGCGTCATGCTGTTTGTTAAAGCCGCTGTTAAGTAGCGCTGCAAAATATCAGAAGCTTGGGCATACTGGGCGATCGGTGGGCGCAGCACAGGGCTACTTTCTAAGATTTTCACCAGTTGAGGATATTGGGGATATTTATCCACCACATTGGGGTCGTTCGCTAAAGATTTACGACTGGCAACATAGCTGTGTTCCATCACAAATTGCTTTTGAATATCCTCACGAGCGAAGAATTTTGCTGCCGCTAACGCCTCCTCGGGATGCTCAGAAAATCGATTAATTCCTAATCCCCATCCCCCCTGACAAGCGCCACTGGACTGACCTGCCTCGTGAACCATAGGCACAATGCCCACCTTGCCGCGAATGGGAGAATCGGGCTTATTGGCATCTGCCCAAACATAGGGCCAATAGCGTAAAACTGCCGCGCTGCCATAGCGCAAAAAACGCAGGGTTTCTGTTTCCGTATAGGTGGTTGTGCCCGGTGGAGAAATGCCTTCGTCAATGGCATTGACTAGAAATTCAACTGCGGCGATCGCCTCCGGTTTATCCAGCCCAACGGCATTAGTTTTTGGGTCCACCCAAAAGCCCCCAAATCCCTCAAAAACCTCCACAACCATAGCCGCCAAGCCTTCATATTGCTTACCCTGCCATAGGTATCCCCACTCAGTTTTTCCTGCTTCCTGCATCTGTTTTG
>CALCTI010000182.1 GCA_937894105.1 uncultured cyanobacterium | reverse complement strand
TATAAGACTATGACTACATTTATTGCTACGCTCTTCACTTTTAACCTAATATCAAAAAAATCATCCGAAAGTCGTACAAACGATGTCTTTCAAATTGATTATCCTGAAGTTAGTTTTTTGGTTGAAGGTATAATCAATCAAAGCCTTGTAGGTTGTTGAGAACAGGAGTGGTATGGGCGTTAATAAGTATTTTTACCTGTAATTCTAAACTCATTTTTAACGCGATTAGACCATCTTTCTAGGGACTGTTATCAACCCAATCTCAAAGTTTTGCCATGAGGTTTATCGCACCTGGTTTCTTGTTTAAGTAGGGTGTAGTTCCCCCTCTTAAACAAGGCTTCGAAAGTCGTTGATGGTGCGTCCTAACGTTCAGTCAATTTTGGAGATGAGATTTCATGAGTCGCTTTCTCTCCTTATCTAGTAAATATCGCCGTCAGTTTCTATTTCTTATTGCGTCGAGTACTGCTGCAATAGGCGCAATCTGTGGAGTGATTTACTACAGTGAGCTACACGCCCTTCAGCGGACAATGAAAATTGACCGGGAACAGGAGCTGGAACAAAAACAGCAATTTATTTTAAGCGACTTTGAAACGGCGATCGCTGATGTGCAGACCCTTGCTGGAGATCCTGGGCTTGTTGATGTGCTTGCAATCGAAGGTGGGCGCGCTGAGCTGGAGGACACTTTGGTAAGGCATAGCGATTCGAAGCACATTGAATCGCAGCTTCTGGCATTTATGTCCAGCAAAGGGCTATATCACCAGGCGAGGCTTTTGGATCGTGAAGGTCGTGAGGTTTTTCGAGCTAACCAGCGTCAAGGTCAGACGGAGATTGTGCCTAAGGGGGAGCTTCAGGATAAGAGCGATCGCCCTTACTTTTACAAGTCTAAGAATCTGGCCAAAGGGGAAATTTATATTTCTCCCTTCGATTTAAATCGAGAAGAGGGCGTCGTTGAGCGTCCCCTAGTTCCCGTAATTCGCTTTGCAACGCCTCTGATTAATGGCGCAGGAGAGTTTCAAGGGGTGCTGGTGCTGAACTATCTTGGCAGTCACCTCCTACGCCACCTTGATACCCAGGAGAAGCATGTTTCTTACCTAGGTAACGTGGATTTGGATAAATTTCCTATCCGATTCCACCTGGTGAATGGCACCGGGCACTGGTTGAACCACCATAATTCAGAGCGGGAATGGGGATTTGTACTAAGCGATCGCAGCACCCAGTCTCTACCCCGCCAAAATCCAGAGCTATGGGAGGCAATGGGGCGCCGTTCCCACGGATCCTTCGTCTCTGACGACAATATCTACACTTTCCTTAAATTGCCTATTTACCCCTTAGTCCAGGAGTACAACCTGCTGGGACAGGTGTTGGTCAATCACCGGACCGCTCAGAGCAACAACTGGCGAGTATTGATTGTTACGCCCAAAATAGCGCTAACAGAGCAAATGCGTCCCTTAGTTCAGCGGCTTTTGCTGATTTGGATTGGGCTTTTCGCTCTCCTCACCCCTTTGATTTGGAATCGACTGTTAGCTCAACAGGACAAGGAAAAGGCGCAGCAGAGATTGGTGGAGTCCCAGAAGGCCCTAACCCTCCAGGAAAAACAGGCCGATGTGTTAAGTCAGCGACTGTCTAGTCAAATTCGCGATTCCCTGAATGCTCAAGCAGTTATCACGACCGCCATTACTGAGGTGTCTAACTTGCTCAGGGGTGATCGCTGTAGCTTTGCCTGGATCGATTTTGATCAGGGCACATGGGACGTGGTCTATGAAGCGAAAAAAGAGAACCTTTCAGAATTACCCAGCCAAACCTTTGATCGAGGTCCTTTAATTCAGGCGTTTGATAACTGTGAGCTGCTGTGCGTGGACAATGTGGCTAATTTAGACAACCAGGACATAAGAGCGGTCTTGGAAAAGTATGGTCACCGCGCGGTTTTAGCCAGTCGCATTACGACCCAGGCGAAAAAGGTGGGGGTGTTACTGTGCGGATTGGCTCAATCCCGATCCTGGAGCACCCTGGATATTGAGCTGTTGAAGGGGGTGTCGGAGCAGGTGGCGATCGCTTTAAATCAGGCAGAACTATTTCAACTGTCCAAAAAAAGCGCCATTGAAGCCCGTGATGCGTTGACAAAACTGAAGAAAACTCAAACTCAACTTATTCACAGCGAAAAAATGTCCGGATTGGGTCAGCTTGTGGCGGGGATTGCCCACGAAATCAACAACCCGGTGAACTTCATCTACGGCAACGTGGAATATGTAACGGGATACGTCAACGATTTGCTTGAGTTGGTAGAGGGGTATCAAAGTCACTTCTCGCCATTGCCGCCAGAGCTGGAAGAGAGGCAGGAATCACTGGAGTGGGAGTTTATCCAGGAAGATTTGCCTAAGGTGCTGAAGTCGATGCGTATGGGCTCGGAACGCATTCGAGAAATTGTTAAGTCTTTGCGCACCTTTTCTCGGTTAGACGAGGCGGATCACAAGGTGGTAGACATTCATTCTGGTTTGGAAAGTACTTTGATGATTTTGGCCAGTCGCTTTAAGGCGAAGGGTGATCGCCCCGTTATTGACCTGATCAAAGACTATGGCGACGTGCCCGACATTGAATGCTACCCAGGACTGCTCAACCAAGTCTTTATGAATCTATTGGCCAACGCCATTGATGCCCTAGAAAGCACCTGCGCCGATCCCAACTGGGGCGAGAAAGTGCCCACCATTACCGTGCGCACCCGCTGGGATAGCGATCGCCATCATCTAAAGGTACAAATATCGGACAACGGCACCGGCATGGCGGCCCAAACCCAAGGCAAACTCTTTGACCCCTTCTTCACCACCAAGCCCGTCGGCAAAGGCACCGGATTAGGGTTATCCATTAGCTATCAAATTATCGTAGAGAACCATAACGGGACCTTAGGATGTGACTCCCAACTAGGACAAGGCACCACTTTCACCATTTGTCTGCCCTACCCCCAAACTGCCCACGTCAATGCCCCATCCCAATCCCAAGACATCCGCACTATCGTCCGCGTATAGCCCGGTCGCACACTATCGAACCCGAGCCAACCAAATGGTCTACTTACCCGCACAAGCCACGGGAACCAGCGTTCTATCTCCTGGTCCAACCCACCATGAAACATGCGATCAACTGCTCCGGATTTGTATCCACCACCAACGGAATAAGAAAACAGCCACGAATTTTGCCATCAAGTTCAGTGGGGACCAGGAACTGTCATCAGCAAGAGTCCAAAGTCTAACGCCACACGGTTTATCGCCCTCGGTTTATTTTTTAAAACGGGCGCAGTAATTCTTCCCAAGGCGAGACTTTTGCCTCCAATTGACGGCGCGCCCAAGAAAGCTGGATTGGCTTTCCGCCTAAACCTTGCCTTAAGGGGCCAAGAGTAGGGCAAAGAAAGGCACCAAAACAGCAAAAATCGGACCAAAATGTCCATGCTACAATCCAGCCAAGGCGAAGATAGTAACCATTTAGCTGGAATAGTCACGGACCGGCCAGTGCTTATTTATACCAATCCTGAGATAAAGTTCAAGGGTGATTCTTAAAACAAAAATCAGCCCTGGACGCTTTGATATTTCGTTGTTTAGCGATCGCCATTTAGTTAGCACTTTAGGGGTCAAATCCCATAAGACCTGCAATAGAAGTGTTAAATTAGGCAGAGCCTATACCGAATTTTGGGGAGCGTCCCCACCCCATCTAAACCTGAGCTGCCTTAGGAGCAGATTGGATAAGATGGTTGTGTGCTGACAATCCGGCCAAGTCTTGCAGTTTGTAACCGATGTCCAGTCAATCAGGTCAATTCCTAATTCGGTTTTGGGGGGTACGTGGCCGCGTTCCTTGTCCCGGTGATGAAACCGTAAGATATGGTGGAAACACCCCCTGCATTGAAATGCAGGTCGGTGAACAGCGTCTGGTTTTTGACGGTGGCACTGGCTTGCGGGTATTAGGGCAATCTATGCTTCGGGAGATGCCCGTTGAAGCCCACTTATTTTTTACCCACGCCCATTGGGACCACACCCAAGGGTTTCCCTTTTTCGTTCCAGCTTTTGTGAAAGGGAATCGCTTCCATATTTATGGGGCTCCGTCTTCCAACGGCACAACCATTAAGAAGCGCCTCCATGATCAAATGCTGCACCCTAATTTTCCGGTGCCCCTTCAGGTGATGGGCGCGGATTTACAGTTTCACGATTTGCGAGCAACGGAAACGATCAATATTGGCGATGTGACGGTGGAAAATGATCGCCTGCATTATCCGGGCGAGGCGTTGGGCTACCGTGTGTCTTGGAAAGATTGTTGCGTGGCCTATGTGACTGATATTAAAAACCGTCCCGGACACTTAGATGAGCATATTTTGGAGATCGCACGGGGCGCTGACGTTTTAATTTATGACGCCACCTACACCTGCGACGCTTACGAAGAAAAGGTGGACTGTGGTGGGGGATGGAATTACGCCGGTTGGCAAGAGGGGGTGAAAATTGCCGAGGCGGCTGAGGTGGATAAGCTGATTATTTTTCACCACGAGCCTGCCCACACTGATGGGTTTTTAGATGATGTAAGTCGCAAGTTGCTTCAGGAGCTGCCTGGGGGAATTGTGGCAATGGAGGGCATGGTGGTGGAGGTATTTTCATCGTCTTTGAAGGGGAAGCCTAAGGGAATCAATGTGACGATGTTGGCTTAAAGGCGGTGGCGGTAGCTGTCAGTGACGGTGGCAGATAAAGTGGCAGATAAAACGGTGGCGATGAGCACGGTGATGATAAATGGGCGATCGCTCATAACGGTCAGTAATAATGGTGGTTCAGTACTTTGAGGGGCTGCGATTAATGTTTGGGAGAGTCCCCTTGCCCCCGTTAAGATCCCTGGACGCTGGGATTTTCCCTACTAGGGAGGGATTCTGAAAAAAGAGTGTCACAATACTGGGGTGGCAAGATCATTGAACAGAATGTTCAGAGTTAGGATCTGCAAAATTTTTATGGGAATGGGTG
>CALCTI010000181.1 GCA_937894105.1 uncultured cyanobacterium | reverse complement strand
GCATCACCACCGTATTTTTCAAACTGTTTTTAAGGGGGTGATCGCTAAAGATGTTTTTTTAGTCATAAAATTCAAAAATAAAGTAATCCTTTTCCTCTGGCTTTCCAGTTTTCCGCTATTTTTTCTACTGCATCCTTTACCGCTACTGCCCTTTCGTGCTGCTGGAGAGCCCTATGAAACTGGTTTTTATCATTGACCCCATTAATCGCTTGGACCCCACCCACGACAGCAGTGTGGCTTTAATGGAAGCGGCGCAGCTGATGGGGCATCAGGTGGGGATCACCTCGGCGGAGCGGCTGACGGTGATTGATGGCAAAGCATGGGCAACGGTGACGCCGGTGGACTTGGAGCCGGTAACTTTGGCGGGCGATCGCTGGATAGCCGTAGACCCATGGTTCACCTTGGGGGAGTCGTCGTTTTTGCCCCTGGAGGAGTGTGATGCGGTGTGGCTGCGAACGGACCCGCCGGTGACCACGGCGTATTTATACGCCACCTACTTATTGGACTATGTGGATCCAGCGAAGACGCTGGTGCTGAATTCGATGGCGGGGATTCGATCTGCCAACGAGAAGATGTATGCCCTAAATTTTCGGTCGGTAATTCCCGAAACTATTGTGAGTCAGGATAAGGCGGTGATCCGGGACTTTGTGGAGCGTCGCGGTAAGGCGGTGATGAAGCCCCTGGGGGGTAAGGCGGGCGAGGGAATTTTATTTTTGAAAGATGGGGATTCTAACTTTAATTCGATGGTGGAAATTAGCACCCATCAAGGGACGTTGCCGGTGATGGTGCAGCAGTTTTTGCCGGAGGCGGCCCAGGGGGATAAGCGGGTAATTTTGTTGGATGGGGAGCCGGTAGGGGCGGTGAATCGTATTCCCACGGGCAGTGTTTTTGGCGGCAGTATGGCCGTGGTGGGACGGGTGGCGAAGGTGTAGGTGACGGAGCGCGATCGCGAAATTGCTCAACTATTAGCCCCCAAGCTCAGGGCAGACGGGCTTTACTTTGTGGGCATTGACGTGATCGGCGGCTATTTAACGGAAGTTAACGTGACCAGTCCTACGGGGATTCGCGAGGTGGATCGGTTGGAGGGGGTATCAGTGGGGAAGCGGGCGATCGCCTGGATTGAAAGCCAACGCAAGTAGTCATGAAAACAACTTGGAATAAGCCCATGTTAGTGACTTGGAGTACGTCGACTTAGAGTACGTCGCCATAGGTCAGCGGGCACCAGTCAATCAGCTCCAATTAGCGAACTCCAATTAGCCAAAAAAGTGGGCATTGACGTTAAACATCACTCCCTCCCGCCCTTTGCTTCCATTAACGTCAGATTAAAAACGTAAAGGCGTAATTAATGGAATTGGTCGGTTTATGCCGCCCCCGCCAAACAATTGCAACAGACCTTTGAGGCTGGGGGATCACCCCCGTAAACCCGGTACAAAACCTGGTAGATTGAGCTGAGTATTTTGAGAACGCGATCTAAGCATGAAAGTCCTCGTTATTGGCGGTGATGGTTACTGTGGTTGGGCAACGGCGCTTTACTTGTCCGATCGCGGGCACGAAGTTGGCATTCTTGACAGTTTGGTCCGCCGCCATTGGGATGGGCAGTTAGGCGTTGATACTTTGACCCCCATTGCACCCATTAAGCAACGTATTCAGCGCTGGAAAGATCTGACCGGTCAGCACATTGACCTCTATATCGGCGACATCACCAATTACGAGTTCTTGCAGCAGGCAATGAACGATTTTGAGCCTGAGGCGATCGTTCACTTTGGCGAACAGCGGTCTGCGCCATTTTCGATGATTGACCGGGAACACGCGGTGCTAACCCAAACCAATAATGTGGTGGGCACCCTCAACCTGCTGTACATCATGCAGCACCAGTTCCCCGACTGCCACCTGGTGAAGCTAGGCACCATGGGCGAATACGGCACCCCCAACATTGATATTGAAGAGGGGTATATCGAAATTGAGCACAACGGGCGCAAGGATATCCTGCCTTACCCCAAACAGCCTGGCAGCTTTTATCACCTGTCCAAGGTACACGACACCCATAATATTCACTTTGCCTGCAAAATTTGGGGGCTTCGCGCCACGGATCTCAACCAAGGCATTGTGTACGGCGTGCTGACGGATCAAACCGGGCGCGACGAAATGCTGGTAAATCGGTTGGATTATGACGGGGTGTTTGGGACGGCGTTGAATCGCTTCTGTATTCAGGCGGCAGTGGGTCATCCTCTCACCGTTTACGGATCCGGTAAGCAATCCCGTGCCATGTTGGATATTCGCGATACGGTGCGCTGTGTGGAGTTGGCGATCGAGACGCCGGCGAAGGCGGGTGAATTCCGCGTGTTTAACCAGTTCACGGAACAGTTCAGCATTATGGACATTGCGAACCAGGTGCAGACGGCCGGCAAGACTCTGGGTCTGAAGGTGGAGATTGATCACCTGGAGAATCCACGGGTTGAGGCGGAGGAGCATTATTTCAATGCGAAGAATACTAAGCTGATTGACCTGGGGCTGGAGCCTCACCTGTTGTCCGACTCCCTGTTGGATTCGTTGCTGAATTTTGCGGTGAAATACCAGGGTCGCGTCAATAGGGACGATATCTTGCCCAAGGTGTCCTGGCGGCGCTAGGGTGGCGAGGCGTTAAGGTTCCTTATGCGAATCTTCCCGAATTTATTGTGACCACTGGCATCCTTATGAGCGAAAAACCTCCGGCGATCGCCCAAGAAACCAACCGTTACAAGGTGTTTCAAGGGGATTGTCTGGAGGTTTTGTCGCGTTTAGAGCCAGACAGCGTGGATCTGGTGTTTGCCGATCCCCCCTATAACCTGTCCAACGACGGCTTTACCTGCCAGTCGGGACGGGCAGTAAGCGTAAACAAAGGGGATTGGGATAAAAGCCAGGGCATTGAGCTGGACTTTGAATTTCACAAAACCTGGATGGCAGCCTGTAAACGGGTGCTCAAACCGGGGGGCAGTCTTTGGGTGTCGGGCACCTATCACAATATTTATGCCTGTGGGTTTGCCCTACAGGTGCTGGACTTTCACTGGCTCAACGATATTTGCTGGTACAAGCCCAACGCCAGCCCCAATTTATCCTGCCGATTTTTCACCGCCAGCCACGAAACCCTGCTATGGGCGCGGAAAAGTCACAAGGGCAAGCACACGTTTAACTATGAAGCGATGAAATTCGGGCAGTTTCCCAAGGACGCTCTTAAAAAAGACGCCAAGCAAATGCGCAGCGTTTGGATGATTCCCACGCCGCCCGTTTCCGAAAAACGCCACGGTAAACATCCCACCCAAAAACCCTTGACCTTGCTCAATCGCGTGATCGCTGCCAGCACGAACCCCGGCGACTTGGTCCTGGACCCGTTTATGGGCAGCGGTACCACCGGGGTGGCGGCCGTTAGTCAAGGGCGGCAATTTATGGGGGTTGAAACGGAATCTAAATTTTGTCGGTTGGCGATCGCCCGCCTCCAAGAAACCGTCCCCCCAGAAACTTCCCCCCCAGAAGCCGCTCTCCCCGATGACATCCTCTAAATTTCTAACCACCGTTACTGAGATCCCCTATGCGTATTGCCCTGTTTACCGAAACCTTTTTGCCGAAGATTGACGGCATCGTCACCCGCCTGCGCCACACCATCGACAATCTCAAAATTCTGGGCGACGAAATCATTATTGTGACGCCGGAAGCGGGGCTCAAAGAATATCAGGGCTTTCAAGTGTATGGGGTGCCGGGAATGCCCTTGCCCATGTATCCCGAGCTAAAAATGGCCTTTCCCCGTCCATCTATCGGCGAAACTTTGGATCGGTTTAACCCTGATTTGGTGCATATCGTAAACCCGGCAATCCTCGGATTGGGCGGGCTTTTTTATGCCAAACAGCGGCACCTGCCCCTGGTAGCCTCTTACCACACCCACCTGCCCCAGTACCTGCATCACTACGGGCTGGGATTTTTGGAGGGGGTGCTGTGGGAAATGCTGAAGGCAGGGCACAATCAGGCGGATATTAATCTGTGTACGTCCACGGCCATGGTGAAGGAGCTAAGCGATCACGGCATTGAGCGTACGGATCTGTGGCAGCGCGGGGTGGATACGGACACCTTTCATCCCCATTTGGGCAGTGGAGAGATGCGCGATCGCCTCACCGAAGGGCACCCGGACTCTCCCCTGCTGCTATACGTGGGTCGCCTATCCGCCGAAAAGGAAATTGACCGCATTCGTCCGGTGCTAGAAGCCATTCCCAATGCTCGCCTAGCCTTGGTCGGCGACGGTCCCTATCGGGAAGGGCTGGAGGAAATTTACCAGGATACGCCCACCCACTTCGCAGGCTATATGCGCGGAGTGGAGCTGGCCACCGCCTATGCCTCCGCCGATGCGTTTGTTTTTCCGTCCCGCACGGAAACCCTGGGTTTGGTGCTGCTAGAAGCGATGGCGGCGGGCTGCCCCGTGGTGGCGGCACGAGCGGGGGGCATTCCCGATATTGTGTTCGACGGTGTAAATGGGTTTATGTTTGACCCGACGGACGACGATGGTGCCATTAAGGCCACTCAGGCGTTGCTAGCGAATCAAATTAATCGAGAAAAATTACGGAAGGCTGCCCGGACTGAGGCGGAGCAATGGGGATGGAATGGGGCGACCCGGCAACTGCAGCGTTACTATCAGGCGGTAATTGACGGGCGATCGCGCTCCATGGCCGCGTAGTTTAAAATCTCTTCCCCTCAGAGCCCCCTCAACCAGTCAATAATATTTACGCCATGGACTGTTTTCCAGGGATAAGGGCAAGAAAATCCGAGGTGAGCACGCCCCGCCGGCAATGGTTAGGAGCAGGCGAACAATTGGCAGCGTTTCAATTCACTGTGCAATGAGGATGGCTATTTAGGAGGGCGATCGCTGCTCCTGGAAACCATACCCATCTAAATCATCGCGACGGTAAGGGGCGGCTTTGTTGGGAGCGATCGCCATCTCCGGAATCGTCGCCAACGCCACCCTCTGATAGTTTTATCGCCTCACCACGAATGAAATTTTCACGAGAACCTTCCTTACGCCAATAGGAACCCAGCTCAGCGATTGGGGGGTGCTCCCTTTTTTGTTCAAGCAGCGTGTTCAACTCTAATCATTGTCGATTTTAAGTTGAAAGCCGAGGGCGTGATCGAAGAGGGGCGATCGCCGATTTTGTCACTAGTAAAGACTATAAGTTTCGACCAACGTCTCTGGAAAGGAATTAAGGCGCGCGATCATCGTGTATTACTCCGTTTCCATGGCAAAAGGGTTCGAAGAGTAAGATGTTCGAAGGATAACATCCACTTAACTTTGCGCCTAATTCGGAGCGCCCCTATTCCTTATTCCTAAGTTCCTAAGGTCTTTATGTCTCCTGCTCTTGCTCTCTGGACCTCCCCGCGCTTACGTCGACTGGTCTTAGCTGCTCTACTAGCAGGCTGCGGCTATCTCGGCAATGTGACGCTTGTCCCCCTATTCTTTGGGGTGGATTTTTTATTCGGTAGTATTGCAACAACGATTGCGACAATTACTCTGGGATGGGGGTGGGGTGGCGCGATCACAATGCTGGCCAGCATCCGAACCATACAGCTTTGGGGGCATCCTTATGCCGCAATTATTTTCACCCTAGAGGCAATTTGGCTTAGTCTTCTCTGGCGAAACGGCCGCCAAAAATTAGTAGCATGTGACTTGATCTTTTGGTGCACAATTGGAATCCCGCTCGTTCTCCTCTTCTACCACTACAATCTTGCGCTGTCTTGGCAAACGGCGGTTCTAATTGCATTCAAGCAAAGTATCAATGGCCTGTTTTGTGTGGCAGTTGTTAGTTTGCTTATGTTGCACACCCCCTTGGAAAGATGGCTCAGCCAAACACTCGAATTACCTCGTATTAGACGAAGTATTCAAGAAGTCGCCTTCAACTTCTTGGTCTTGATCGTTTTCATTCCCATGCTGGGCTTGACAGTTGCTGACAGTCGACTAGCTCGCCACCATCTCGATATTGAGTGGCAGAACTCGCTACAGCTTTTGCTCAATCAAACGGTTCAAACAGTGAAACTGTGGCAAATTGCTTATAGCCAGTTCCTGGAATCTCAACCATGGACGCTCCCGGTCCATATACTCGTTCATTCTGATGCGGATCGCATTGAGTTCGACCAGGGTGCAAACTTTCCCGGCTTTGATAACTTAGTTGCCCCTTCTACCACTTCCGTCGAGCATTCAGACCCCAATAACATTTATGGAGAAGGGGGGGTGGGAAACGTTACCCACTACATGCCAAAAAATAATGCTCCACCTCTAGTGTTGTGGAGAAATTCCTATTATTCGATTACACAGGAGCCGACGCTGGAATCTCCATTTTTGATCCAGATCTCGACCCCTGCCAAATCACAAATCGAACACCTTGAAGCACTCTATATTCGAAACCTCATAATTTTGTTTGTGGTGACCCTCGTTGTAGCGGTCTTAGCTAATATCGTAGGGCGTTATTACTTCGCCCGACCATTGCAACGACTGGCGCAAGCCACGAACAATATTCCCCAAAAACTTACGGATGATCGCGAATTGGTTTGGCCTCAGTTCGCCTTGGATGAAGTGGAACACCTTTCGCATAATTTTCAGGCAGTCTCGCAGGTATTGAAAGCGAAATTTCAGGAGATCCATCACGCGAATGAAGACTTGGAAGCGAGAGTTAGTGAGCGTACAGGTGAGTTAAAAAAAGCGTAGAATGAATTACAAAAGACACAGGTGCAACTTGTCCATAGCGAAAAAATGTCTAGCTTAGGACGGTTGGTTGCGGGGGTTGCCCACGAAATCAATAACCCCGTCAGATTTATCTATGGAAACCTGACATTTTTGGAAGAGCATTTTACGGCACTTCTTAGCGCATTGCAGTACTACCACAAAGTTAATCCAGAAGTACTCAACACCCCTGAGTTACAAGAACTTGATATTGATTTCGTTCGGTCGGACTTTCCTGCCCTTTTACAGTCAATGAGTAAAGGGACAAACCGCATTAAAGATATTGTTCACTCGTTGAAAAACTTTTCGCGCCTGGGAGAAAGTGGACAAAAAACCGTTAGTCTTTTGAAAGGCTTGGAAGATGCTTTGCAGCTTTTAGAGCATCGTCTGGGAGCGAGCCGTGGAGCTGACGGTAGCGCAGCGATTCAGGTCGTTCGCAAATACGGTGTATTACCTACAGTTGAGTGTTATTTCGGACAGCTTAATCAGGTGTTCTTCAACATACTGGATAATGCGATCGATGCCTTGGAAGGCGGGCGATCGCCTCGAGAAATTACGATCTCAGCGTCGGCTTGTACCCTTGAGAATAGTAGTGATTGCGGCGTCGAAATTGAAATCGCAGATAATGGCTGTGGTATTCCGCTAGAACTACAAGAGAGAATTTTCGATCCGTTCTTCACGACGAAGCCTGTGGGCAGTGGAACAGGGATGGGGTTAGCAATTTGCCATAGTGTTGTAGTTGAAACCCATGGCGGTAGCCTCAAAATGAGGTCCAGCCCAGCAGGAACTGCTTTTACCATGCGTATTCCCTGTCAAGCTAGGGGAATGCTAGTCACCAGCTAATATGCTTTCCCATTACCAGCGCTTTAACGCCTAATCATGGTCCGAAACTTTCAGTTGGAAACCGAGGGCACGGTCAAAAAGTCGTGATCGCCACAGATAGCGCACCACGTAACACCAGCCCAGGGAAATTAAAATCAATAATAAAAAATCACTGGGGGACAATACCGCCAACTCAAAAAAGTCGCGAGCTGGAGGGACAAATAATACTAGGCAAAACAGGATAAAACATCCCCCCGCCAACACCGTATAACGCCAATCTCCTGATAGCTTTTCTCCTCCCGTCCACAACTTTAAAGGAGGTTTTAAAAACGGCACCATCATCAATCCACACACGGTCAAGATGGTGACTAAAGCAGTGCGAGGCTCCGATAATAAATCCCAATCCAATACCACCATTTCAGAAGTGGACTGGCTCACCTGCCAAATATTTTTCACCAGATAACTTAGGTAAACGCCTAAGCCTACCAAGGTCAAAGTAAAGGTGGCTGGCACTACGAAATGCAGCATCGATCGCAACACACTTTTCTCGCGACTTTGCCCCGGTTTTGCCCACAGTGGAAAACCAAAGGTGGGTAATCCTACCGCCAATAAGGTGACCACTGCACTGTGTTTATTAATCAGTGGAAATGTGCCTAAAACTTGCCCCGTTGAAAAGATTAATAAGGTGACACAAAAGACGCGAACCATAAAGAGTTTGAGCACATCTCGAATGGCATTACGAATTCGCTGACCTTCCAAAAAAGTGTAGGGCAACGTCTCAAAGGAATCCCCCAGCAATACAATATCGGCGGCTCCCCGTGTGGCTTTGCTGCCGCTTTCCATGGCAATTCCCAGGTTGGATTGCTTTAGGGATAAAACATCATTTACCCCGTCGCCAATCATCGCCACGTAGTTATCTTGTTCTCGCAGCGATCGCACAATATTAGCTTTTTGATCCGGTGTAATTCGACCGAAAATTGTATGGGTTTGGACCGTTTCTATAAAATCTTTTTCGGAAAGTTTATCCAGCTCTGCCCCGGAAATCGCTTGGATATCTTCTCCTAATCCAACCCGTGCCGCGATCGCCCGCACCGTCTCCGGATTATCCCCAGAAATCACTTTTACAGTCACTCCCGCCTGTCCAAAACCATGGAGGGTTTCGCTCACATTTGCTCGCAATTCATCGCTAAACACCAGCACGGCCAAAGGCATTAAATCTGACGGTAACTGCGCTTGATTGCGCTGGGCAGGGGCTTCACCCACGTTGGGGCTGTAGGCAAATAATAAAACCCGAAAACCATGGCGAGCCTCTGTTTCCATTCGCTCTAAGGTTTCTGGCAGTAACTGATGATCAGCTGCCAATCCAGGGCGAATCATCGAGGGTGCTCCCAATACAAAAAAGCCTGTCAAATCAGAGCTAGAAAACGTTGAATCAAACCCTAAGGCGCTCCACTTTCGGGCGGAGGAAAACGGAATTTCGTAAGCGGGGGCTTGGGTTGCGCTGGGATAGGCATTGGCGATCGCCTGGCTCGTGGCATTACCGTTGGCCACGCTTGCCGCATAGGATCCCAAAATACTTTGCAGTTCATCCCGGCGTTTCTGGGTATTTTCACCAATGGGAATAAGTTCTTGCAAGTTGATGCGATTAGCGGTCAAAGTACCGGTTTTATCCACACATAAAACGTCCACATTACTGAGGGATTCAACTGCATTAGCTTGCTGCACCAACACCCGTTTTCCTACCATTCTTACGGCTGCTAAAGCATAGGAAAGGGTAATCGTTAAATACAATCCGCTAGGAACTAGTCCGGCGATGACCGCTGCTCGCTGCACCGAATCATTGAGGGACATTAAATTAGAAAACCAGGCGATCGCTACCAGCACCCAAAGGAAGCAGGCGATCCCCATAAAAATGCGAATAACAATATTAATTTCTAGCTGTAGAGGGGTGTAGAACTTTTTAAATTCGCGAGCACTTTCCGTAAGACGATAAGCCAAGCTTTCCCTCCCCACCTTCTCTGCTTTGAAGTAAGCTCGACCGCTAATACAAATGGTTCCCGAAAAAACTTCGTCGCCAGTTTCTTTGGAAATCGCGTCAGATTCTCCCGTTAATAGGGACTCATCAACGTCTACAATCCCCTCGCCCACAATGTGACCATCTACCAGGATTTGGTCGCCCCCTTCAATTAATAAAATATCTCCCTGAACAATACTAGCCGGGTCAATTTCTATTTCTTGATTATCTCGAATTGCTGTTGCCTTAGGGCGAGACAATAAAGCAATTTCATCCAGTTTCTTCTTGGCAGCAATTTCTTGAACAACATTAACGATAACGCCACCGAGAATAACTGCAATTAGCAGCACAGAATCGCCAAATCGTCCTAAAGCAATCAGCACCGTACCGATAAAAAGGAAGGCGAAATTGATAAAGGTAAATAGATTTTCTTTGCAAATATCTAGATAGGAACGGCTTGATTTTAAATTGACATCGTTGCCCTTGCCGGAGTCTCGAAGCTGTTGGGCTTCGGCGGTGGTTAAACCTTGGATATCTTCGGGGAGGGACCGTAACGGAGAGGTTGAGGAGGGCATAAATAAACAGAAACCGTTGCGGACTTAGGATATCAAGCTTCTTGGTGACTCTGGGGAAATGGAGGGCGATCGCTCAAGTGGTCCCTGAAATTGGCAATAACGGCCCGAAAGAGAAACGAATCAGGCGATAAAAATACGGTTAAGCTTTTCGGGAATCCCAAGCTTTGATTCAATGTTATGGGGACTCTCGCAGGAAGAGTTGCCGGGAAGTTGGTGGCAATTGTGCAGCTCCATTCATGTGCAGCTCCATTCGCGCAGCTCCATTCGTGCAGCTCCACTCAAAGGAATTTTTACCGCGATTTTTCATGCAGAGCAACTTTAACTTGGGACGACTATGGAAATTTTGTTTGTTGTAGTAGGGCTGGCCGTCGGCGCAGGGCTAATGTACTTGTTTATCCAAAGCCAACTTAAGCAAATTAAAGACTCCCACGAAGCCCAGGTGCGACGGATGCGAGAGGGCATGGAGCAGGATTTCACATTACGGCTGGACACGGCGGTGAAAGGTGCCCAGGTGGATCGCGATCGCACCATTCAACAAGTTAGGAACGACTACGAGCAACGCATCGCCATGATGCAGTCCGGGGCGGCCATCACAGGTGCCGCGCCACAATCCACCACCACCACGCCTGGAACGCCCGCCGCAACAACGGCTCCCGCTCCGACGCCCTTAGCCGATCCTTGGGATAATCGCCGCAATGGGCCTCAATCCCCCGCACCCGATGCCGCCACTCCCGCTCCCTCCCCTGAGTCTGCTGCTCCAACTGCCGTACCTAGTCCAGCGCCTGAGCCGATCGCCCCGATCGCTCCCGCTGCGCCCAAACCGGCGATCGCCCAGCTAAAGCGCGCTTGCGCCGCTGACGATGGGGAGATTCGCGCCCAAGCGGCAAGGGAGTTAGCGAACCACTTAATGGGGGCAGAGGCGGAAAACAGTTTGACTCTGTTGGAAACATTGGCGGGCGATCGCCAAGCAACGGTACGTATTGCCGCCCTAGAAACCCTCGCCGACGCTCAAATTCCTGACACGATTCCAATGCTCGAAAAAGCCCTCAACGATGCAAATCCTGCCGTGGTTCGCGTTGCCAGCAAAGGCTTACAGGGAATGAAAGGAGCCCGCACCATTCTTGATGTCCTTCCCTATATCTTGCCCAGTAACGGCGCGCCCCAAGGGGACAGTTAAGGGGAAAGCAGGTGCCCAATTCGCCCCAATTTCTGGCTTAGTTTCTCCTTAACTTCTCTGATAAGCTTGGGGCTAACACGGCGCTTTAGCTTGAATTTTGTGATCGTGCCCGCTACAAACCTGTTTCCCCCACCGCAATGCTTCGAGCCGGAATTGTCGGACTGCCCAACGTGGGCAAATCCACCCTGTTTAACGCCCTGGTTGCCAATGCAAAGGCTGAGGCGGCAAATTTTCCTTTCTGCACCATCGAGCCCAACGTGGGAGTGGTGTCGGTGCCAGATCCGCGCCTGGAGGTGCTATCAGGCATTTCCGAGTCGGCGAATGTGGTGCCGACTCGCATTGAATTTGTGGATATTGCCGGGTTGGTCAAGGGGGCCAGCAAGGGTGAAGGCTTAGGCAACCAGTTTTTGGCCAATATTCGCGAGGTGGATGCGATCGTTCATGTGGTGCGCTGTTTCGACAGCGACGACATTATCCACGTGGACGGCTCCGTGGACCCGGTGCGGGATATTGAGGTGATTAACCTGGAATTAATTTTGGCGGACATTGCCCAAATTGAACGGCGCATGGACCGGGCGAAGAAGCAGGCTCGCACCAGCAAAGAAGCCCAGGCGGAAGTGGTAATTCTAGAAAAGCTGCAAAAGACCTTGGAAGAGGGGAAAGGGGCGCGATCGGTCGAGTTAGACCCGGACGAGGAAGAGCCCCTGATTAAGCCCCTGGGATTGTTGACTCGAAAGCCCATTATTTACGCCACCAACGTGTCTGAAGACGACCTGGCGGAAGGGAACGATTGGGTCAATCAGGTGCGGGAAGTGGCGGCGGCGGAAAGTGACCAGGTGGCAATTATTTCAGCCCAGGTGGAGGCAGAATTGGTGGAGCTGTCGGAGGAAGAACGCACAGATTTTCTCGAGTCCTTGGGGGTAGAAGAGGGCGGGTTAAAAACCTTGATTCACGCCACTTACACCTTGCTGGGACTGCGCACCTTTTTCACATCCGGTCCCCAGGAAACCCGTGCCTGGACCATTTTGGAAGGGATGTTGGCCCCCCAAGCGGCGGGGACTATTCACACGGACTTTGAGCGGGGATTTATTCGGGCGGAAACGGTGGGATATGAGGATTTGGTGACCAGCGGTTCCATGACGGCGGCGAAGGAAAAAGGGCTGTTGCGCAGTGAGGGTAAAGCCTACACGGTGAAAGAGGGCGATGTAATGCTGTTCCGCTTTAACGTTTAAGTCTCCGTAGGATGCGCGGGAACGTTAAAGCAGAACATTTAGCCAATCCCGGTCATTATTTTAAAACTCAGTTGACTCGAGAAGGAGAGGACCCCCATGAACCAGAATTTCCTATCCATTGCCTACTATCGCGGCGAATATATTCCCTTTAAGGATGCCAATCTATCGATCGCCACCCACGCCCTTCACTACGGCACCAGTGCATTTGGCGGCATGCGCGGTATTCCCGACCCGGCGAATCCTAACCGTATTTTGCTATTTCGGGTAGATCGCCATGCTAAACGCCTGAGCCAAAGTGCTCGGTTTTTGCATTACGATCTGCCCGCCGAAACCATTGAAGATGCGATCGCCGGTTTTGTACGCCAAAACAAACCGAAAACCTCCTTCTACATTCGCCCCTTTGTGTACACCTCTGACCTAGGGGTTGCGCCACGCCTGCACAACGTGGAAAAAGACTTTTTTATTTACGGCTTGGAAATGGGGGACTATCTGTCCGGTGACGGGGTGAACTGCCGCATTAGCTCCTGGTATCGCCAGGAAGATCGCAGCTTGCCGTTGCGCGGAAAAATTGGCGGAGCTTATATCACCTCCTCCCTGGCGAAAACTGAGGCGGTGGATGCGGGCTTTGACGAGGCGATTTTGATGAACGCCCAGGGGAAAGTGTGCGAGGCCACGGGGATGAATATTTTTATCGTGCGCAATGGCACCCTGATTACTCCCGGCGTTGAGCAGGACGTGCTAGAAGGCATTACCCGCGACAGTGTGATTACCATTGCCAAAAATAAGGGGCTTACGGTGGAGCAGCGGGCGATCGACAAGAGCGAGTAATATATTGCGGACGAAGCGTTCCTGTGCGG
This sequence comes from uncultured cyanobacterium, assembly GCA_937894105.1. GTDB lineage: Bacteria > Cyanobacteriota > Cyanobacteriia > CACIAM-69d > CACIAM-69d > CALGDE01. Next base: position 1,581 of record CALCTI010000181.1, on the reverse strand, counting down.
GACGGCGGCGAAAATTGCCCCCATTAATCGCATTGAGAACTACACTTTACCCAGCGATCGCCCCATTGCCGCCCAGCTACGGGAAACCCTGACGGCGATCGTGGAAGACCGGGAGCCCAAGTATTCGGATTGGGTTTATGCGATCGATCTTTAGGGATCGAGACCACGGGTAGAAGACTTAACACCAGATGTTGCCAAGTTTTGCGAGGGGGAGCGTCGCCTAGACACCCTCCCTTTCTATGGGCTTGAATGGGGGCAATGAAATCCGGTAGTTGTTAGGGGCTGTTATCAATTAAATATCAAACTCAATAGCTGCAAGGGTTTCAGCCCCTACTATTTTTCACTTCAAAGGGCGTGTACTTCCCACTGCGTGAAGCTTTTGGAGTTTAGTTGATGACACGCCCCCATTGCCGACGGTGCAGTAACAAGGACGAAAAAGGACACGCCACCTTATGAAGTACGGAATTGACATCGGTCACAATGCCCCCCCAGATACCGGCGCTAGCGGTATTCGCCAGGAAGATAACCTAACCCGGGAGGTGGGGCTACGGGTGATGTCCAAGCTACGGGCGCTGGGACACCAGGTGGTCAATTGCACTCCCCAGCGGGCGTCGAGCGTCACCAACTCCCTATGGCAGCGCACCAACCGCGCCAATGTAAACCGGGTTGACGCCTTTGTGTCCATCCACTTTAATGCGTTTAACCGCAGCGCCAACGGTGCCGAAGTGTTTGCCACCAGCAGCGCCGGGCGACGGCTGGCCCGACCGGTGCAGGAAGAAATCGTTAAGCTGGGCTTTTTTGACCGCGGTGTTAAAAACGGAGCCCATATGTATGTGCTGCGCCATACGGCAGCGCCGGCCATTTTGGTAGAGTGCTGCTTTTGCGATGCGCGGGTGGATATGGATCGGTACCTGGCGGAGCCGATGGCTAATGCGATCGTTAAGGGCTTAACGGGGCAAGCGCCGACGCCAACGCCGACCCCTTCCCCGGCGCCGTCTAGCGTTTCGGAGGAAATACGCCAGCTGCAAAAAGTGATTAATCGCCTGAAGGTGACCGATGGTAACAGTGAAGGGCGGCGGATGAAAGAGGATGGTGCGTTTGGCTCGTCAACACGGTTAGCCACCCAGCGGCTCCAGGCAATTTTGGGATTGATGACCGATGGCATTGCGGGCGATCGCACCTGGCGAGCCATTCGACAGGTGTTAGCCAAGCCCATTTTGCGAGCCAACCAGGCGGCAGGGCCATCGGTGCGCTATGTGCAATATCGGGTGCGGGTGGATATTGACGGTATTTTGGGTCCCCAAAGCGCAGCGGCCGTACGTCGCTACCAAAGCACCAACCGCCTGACCGTGGATGGCATTGTGGGTCCCCAGGTGTGGAAAAGTATGATCGGTTAACCCCACCGGTCAGGTCCAGGAAAAGCCGTAACAATCAAAATCAGAAATCGGAATTGGGATAATCATCCTAGGGCGTGTCATCAATTAATCTCCAGAAGCTTGATGCAGTGGAGAGTACGCGCCCTTTAGAAACAAACAAGGCTAGGGGCTGAAACCCTCACGGATCTTGACTTAGGGATTCAAT
>CALCTI010000180.1 GCA_937894105.1 uncultured cyanobacterium | reverse complement strand
CTCTCATATAGTTTCGATCTCAGTACAGGGATAAAAGTTTTGAAGCAGAGGCTAAACGCCTTGCCAGTTAAGAGCTAAGGCGATTTCAATTTCGTTAGGGCGGTAAACAGGCTGAAATTACTGCCCTGTAAGGATTACAGCTTTCGTATCTGATTTTTTGTCCTTGTACTGAGAGTTTCGATATATGAGGGGGTCTATTCACTTTAGACTTCTGAACTTTTGCTGTAATGTTCAACCGTTGCTTCATATTTCGCAATGTGAAACAATTTTAAGCAGGTAAAACCTGTGGGCATTGCCGCCGGAAAAACGCTGAGGACTAGTCAAGATTATGGGCGCTGCTGTCACACTAGAGAATGTTCGCAAGGTATATGGCGATGTGCCCGTGGTAAAAGGGCTGTCGTTTGAAATCCAGTCGGGAGAAATGTTTGGGTTGTTGGGACCCAATGGGGCGGGCAAGTCCACAACGAAACGGATGATCACCTCGTTGACGCGACCGAGCGATGGGTTGCTCTCTGTTCAAGGGCATGACGTAGTACGCCAAAGTACCCAGGTACGCCAGCGGATTGGGGTGGTGCTCCAGCAGGTGAGCGTGGAGCAGGATTTGACCGTTTGGGAAAATATGGAATACCACGGGCGGCTCCACCATATTCCCAATCCAAAGCGCCAAGAGCGGATTAAGGAATGTTTGGCCTATGTGGAGTTGACGGAGCGGCGAGACAGCGTGGTGAAGGAGCTGTCGGGGGGGATGAAACGGCGGTTGCAAATTGCCCGGGCGTTGTTGCACGAGCCTGAGGTGTTGTTTTTGGATGAGCCCACGGTGGGGTTGGACCCGCAGACTCGGCGGCGACTGTGGGAGATTATTCGCGATTTAAACCGCAAGGGTATGACCATGTTGCTGACCACCCACTACATGGATGAGGTGGAGTATTTATGCGATCGCGTGGGAATTATGGACGCTGGCGAGTTGATTGAGCTGGGGACGCTGCCGGAGTTTAAGAAAAAGCACGGGGAAGGGTTGGTGATGAAACAGGTGGGCGATCGCTGGGATTACAAATTTTTCCCGACGATGGTGGAAGCCAATGATTACCTGGAAAATCAGCCGGACCGCACGGGATTAATGGTGCGCCCGTCAAATTTGGAAGATATTTTTGTGGAATTAACCGGGCGTCAATTGGATTAGGATGAGCGATCGCCCTACCAGAACTCCACTATTTACGATGCTTACAGCGCATCCAAAATTGCGTCGGCAGCCCGTTTGCAGGCTCCCCCATCCCCCAACGCCCGACGTACGGCGACATAATTTTGCAAAATTTCCTCCCGCCGTTGGGGTTGCAATAACTCCCACGCTTCCTGGGCGATCGCCTCGGGAGTGCCCTCCTCCTGCATAAACTCCGGCACCATCCGTTGCATTTTCACCAAATTCACAATGGACATAAACGGAATTGAAAACTTGAGAATATTGCGAGCAACCCAAGCCGTAAACGGACTGACCCGATAAATCACCGCCTGGGGCACATCCAATAACGCCGCCTCCAAATTCACCGTCCCCGACTTGGCGATCGCCAAATCTGCCCCCGCTAAACAGGCGATCGACGGTTGATTGCCCAAATCTTCAGGAGGCAACCCCAGTGCCTTCATTTCCTCGCGCCCCACAATCGTCGCCTGTAAACCAAACTCACACACGCCCTGGGCGATCGCCTCGCGATAGGACTCCAGGGATAGGGGAATCAGAAACTTGACGGGCTTATTCTGTTGGGTCAGGCGCTGTTGCAAAGCCTTTGCTGCCCCGAAGATGCTGGGCATTAAATACTTGATTTCCTGCTGACGGGAAGCGGGAATTAGGGCGATCGCCGTTTCATCGTTTCCAATCCCCAGCCTTTGCCGGGCTTCGTCCCGCTTTGGAGCGTGGGCCAGATGGTCTAGCAGCGGATGCCCCACCCATTTCACCGTGGCTCCCTTGTCGTGATAGTAGCGAGCCTCCTCCGGGAAAATGGACAGGATGCAATCCACCAAGCCCGCTAGACGATTAGTGCTGCGATCGCCAACGGACCACACCCACTCCTGAGGCGCAATGTAATACCAAATCGGCACCTGGGGAAATCGTTTACGCACAAAAGCCCCCAAGTTCAGATTCGGCTCTAAATAATCCACCAGCACCACTAGATCCGGTGGATTAGCCTTTAAAAATGCCTTTGCCTGCCGCTGGACCCTCAAGGTGGGCAAAACATAGGGCAACGCCTCAAATAAACCGATGGAGCCAATAGGGGTCGTATCCGCCAGGATTTTTGCCCCTGCCAACTCCATTCGTGGACCCCCCAGCGCTGCCACCTCCAGCTCGATGCCCCGAGCCGTCGCCTGCTGGTATAACCCCCGCACCAGCAGCGACGTCTGCAAATCTCCTGACACTTCCCCGGTGCTAATAAAAACCCGCTTCATCCTTTGCTCCCCTTCACTATATCCATGCGCCTCCTAAACATTGGGCGTGGGCACATTGGATGTCGGTGGGGCGATCGCACTGGAATTAGAGGGGTTTTTAGATGAATTTAAAGGCTGCAGTTCCGATGGCAGAGTACTGTGGGGCGTGCTTGTAACGGGGGTATCAATCACCGTGGCATTTTCCGACCGTATTGCACTGGCTGAATTGGCAGCCTGTTTTTTGGAGGCTTTACCTGGGGTGCCCGGCGTTAACCCGCGGCGACCCGATAGGGAGCGCTGCAAAAAGTTGACCAAATGGTCCAGCGGTTCACTGGGGGGGAGGGTTTGGATTTGGGCGATCGCATCGTCCGCTGCCATCCCGGACCGGAAAAATAACCGCAGCGACTGCTTTAGATGCTTCACCACCTGCCCCTCTCCCAACTCCTCCAAGCCAGCCCGACGCAAGCCCACCCGATTTAACGTGCGCACCCGCGCCGGATTCCCTTCCACCAACATAAACGGCGGCACATCTCGATCAATGCGACTCATGCCCCCCACCATCGCCAACCGACCAATGCGCACAAACTGATGAATCCCCAAATCTCCGCCAATGGTAGCCCGCGATTCAATGTGCACATGCCCCGCCAGGGCCACGCTATTGGCCACAATTACCTTATCTTCCACGATGCAGTTGTGGGCCACGTGCACATAGGCCATCAGTAGGTTACCATCGCCCACCGCCGTCGCCTCCCCTTCCCGGGTGGCTCGGTTGATCGTTACATATTCGCGAATACTATTGTCATTGCCAATGTGCACCAAACTCAGGGAGCCGTCATACTTCAGGTCCTGGGGCTCTGCGCCAATGACCGCACCGGGAAAAATTTGATTGCGATCGCCAATAATCGTCCGCCCGTCAATGACGACGTGAGCCCCGATCACTGTGTCTGCACCAATTTCCACATGCTCGCCAATGATCGCGTAGGGGGCAACACGAACCGAAGCATGGAGACGGGCATCCGGGTGGATAACCGCCGTCGGGTGAATCAATGCTTGCATGGGCTAGGACAGTGGGACAGGAATCGACAAGGGGTATGGGATTTAGGGATTGTCATCGTTAAATTCCAAAGTCTTGCGCCGTTAAGGTTACAGCCCCTTAGTTTGTGTTCGAAAAAGGCACGGTATCCCCTATCGCACTAAGCCTCTGAAAGTAGTTGATAACGCGCCCTAGTCTACCAGTGAAAACATCAACTCACCTTGGCATACTCGCTTTCCGTCCACCGTTGCCGTTCCCAGCATCTTGCCAATGCGCTTGCGCTTCACCCACAACAGCTCCACCGTCATCACCAGCTGGTCCCCCGGCACTACGGGGCGACGGAAGCGCACCTTATCAATGCCGCCAAATACAAACAGGCGATCGTCCCCCTCTTCCTGCATTTGGGTCATCACAATGCCGCCCACCTGGGCCATGGCTTCCACAATCAGCACCCCCGGCATCAACGGGCGATCGGGAAAGTGCCCTTGAAAATGGGGTTCGTTAAAGGTGACGTTTTTGATGCCCACAGCCTTTTCCCCAGGCACGTACTCGATAATGGGATCCACCAGGGCGAAGGGGTAGCGGTGGGGCAGAAGCTGGTGAATTTCTTCAATATCGAGGGTGATCTTGGGCTTGTCCTGTGATGGGGGCGCGCTGGCGATCGCCGCTTCCTCCTCCGGTGGAACCTCAGCGTGACTGGGAGTGCTGGTGGACTGGCCGGCTGTGGGCTCTGTCGCAGAATCAGGAGACGCTTGAGTGGTGTCAGGGGCGGTGTCGAACAAAGTGGAGGTGGCGGACAGAGTGGACATAGCTTAGCGAACTCGGATGACGTTAACGAAAACTAGATAACGGCGTTATGGCGTTCAATTGTGGCGCTCAATAAACCGTTTCTGACAATGCTTGACGCAAAGGTTTGCCGGTAAGGATAAAGTCCGCAGGTAACTTAATAACGAACTTAGTGGGAAAAATTTACCGAAGCCTTTATCAAGGGAAGCTTTCAGGGTGCATCGTAATTAAACTCCAAAGCCTTACGCTGACACCGCGTTCATCCCAAAATAAAGTATGGGCTTTAACCCGTACGGCATAAGGTTAATGAAAGTAACTGATGCCAGACCTTGGGCTGACGTTAAAGAGGAGTGGCGATCGCCTTTGCCAGCGCCACGTGAAGGCGATGACTGGCTTTAAATGCCACATAGTGAGCCTGGGGAATCGTGCCAATTAAACTCAAGTCCCCAACTAAGTCTAAGATTTTATGACGCACCGGTTCATTTTCAAACCGCAGGGGCGGATTTAGCCATCGTTCTTCATCACAGACCAAGGCGTTATCCAACGTTCCCCCTCGAATTAACCCCGCCTGTCGGAGCTGTTCAATTTGTCGCGCTAGCCCAAAGGTGCGAGCTTTGCCAATGGCGTGTAAAAAATCATCGCCGTTCGCTCCAAACTCCACCGGTGTCCAACTGTGCCACTGTTTGCCGATGGGAGCCTCTTGAAATTCAATGCCGTAGCTAAATCGCAAGGTGGGAGAGGGCAAGGCTGCAACGTCGCCGTCATAAATCCACTGGGGCTCGCTTATGTGGGGGGGGCTGGTTTCCACTGGTTGTGGGCTTAAGGAGATGAGTCCAGCGGTGGCGATCGCCCCACACCACCCCTCTGCGGATCCATCTAGCAGGGGCAACTCCGGCCCATCCACTTCAATCCGCACCGCCTTCACCCCATGGCTTACCAGGGCTGCCAACAAGTGCTCCACTGTCCGCACTGTTCCCCGTTCAGTGCCCGCCGCCGCCACAAGCTCCGTCGATAAAACAGTCTCGCCTACCTGGGAAACTTGTGCTGGAATAATCGCCGGATCCGGTAAATCCGTCCGCACAAAATAACGCCCTCGCCCAAGGTCCGTTTCTGGCACCAAGGTCACCTGCACCGCCGTCCCCGAGTGCAAACCAACGCCAGTGCAAACCACCGGCTGAGCAATAGATTTAGCGGAAGAGGTCAACATGGTCCGCGGCACTGTGCATATCAGTTCAGGAAATGAGCGGTTGATAGTTGCTAGGAGGGGTTGGTTCTAAAGTTCCTTCCCGTGGGGGGCACGACAACTGCGTAATGGTAGCCGCCTAGGCTACGTGCTCACGCACCAAGATCATGGATCAGATTTCTATAGTGTTTAGAGCTTAATCGGTGCGTTGGCAAAATGCGGTGCGTTATCACGCACTCTACGTAAGGCTTGCTAGCTTTTTGTGTGGGAGCGTTCCTACTGGATCGTCCGCGTGAGCCGCTTTTTTAGAAGCGCTCGCCGATGCCAAAGTGTAGGCGGGTGTCCCCTTCGTCGTTAAAGCCGTAGTCCAAACGGATCGGACCAAAGGGTGTCCGTGCTCGAACGCCAATGCCAACGCCAATGCCGGTGCCGGGTTTCCGTCTTGCCCCAGCCGGATCCCCTGGAACCAGGCTTGCGGATCCTAGGTCGCTGCCAATATCCACCAACAGTACGCCGCCGATGGGAATACTTTCGTTGATGGTAATCACTGGGAACCGATATTCAGCGGTGCCTTGCACATAGTAGCGACCGCTGCCCACTTCCCCTTCACCGTAGCCTCGCACCGAGTTGGTTCCACCGATCGCAAAGGCTTCATAAGGCGGTAGATCCCCTAGCACGAGCCCCCCTTGAATGTTAAACGCTAGGGTTTCGGCCCCCTCCGTAAAGTTGGTCCAATTGACCGGGAAGTAGCGACTGTAGCTCCCTCGCAGGCGGTTAAAGAAGATACTTCCGCGACCGATAGGAATGGACTGGTCTACGCCAAAACGCAGGGATGAACCACTCGTTGGGGCAATGGGGTCGTTGCGTAAATCCTGGGATAAATTCAGCTCCAGGGTGAGCAAATCGTCAATCCCGTCGCCGCTAAAGCTAAGGTCGTTACCCAGCTCGTCTTCGGCATTCACATCACCATCCCGGTCCACAATTTCAATATGCTGAAATTCAATTCCCGCTGAGCCACGCCAGTTATTGGCTAAGGGGCGGGAAAAGACGACGCGACCTCCCAGTCGGTCGATGCGGGGGCGATCGCCATTGTCTAGCTCCACCTCGCGATCGCCGCCGTCAAAAATCAGCGAAATGGTCCGACGCTTAAAGAGATTCACCGTGTAGGACGTACGTTTAGGGTCGCCCGCAATCCAAGGGTCCGTAAAGGACAAATCGAAGCCAAAGCCCCGGTTCGAAAGCTGCACCTCAGCCCCCAATCGCTGGTTATTCCCCCCTAGGATTTGCTCCTGGAAGCTCACCGCACCAAATATTCCGCTAGAGGAGCTAAAGCCAGCCTCTGCCCCGATCACCGCCGTATTTTTCTCCTGCAAATTAATCAACACGTCCACCTTTCGTGGATCGTCGCCAGGATTCAGCTTCACCTGCACATCATCTAACATCCCCAGCCCGAAAATCCGCTGGAGATCCTGCTGCACAATGTTTCGATTAAAAGTAGACCCAGGCTTCAGCTGCATTTCGCGAAACACAATAAAATCGCGCGTGCGCCCTTCCACCGGGTTCCCGTCCTCGTCCGTGGTTTCCCCCTCCTCATCGAGAAACACCAGCTCAATATCTTCAATTTCTCCCTCGGTTACCTCCAACCGCACGGTGCCATTAGCGCTAATTTGCGGCGCTCCCACCACCTGGGCCAGCACAAAACCCTGGTTCTGGTACCACTGGTTTAAATCTTCAATGCCAGACTGTAACTCGTTTAAATTCAGCGTGCGACCGTACAGGGAGCTAAAGATTTGATCCACTTCCTCTTGGGGAATCACCTCCGCGCCGCTCACTTCCACTGCCCGTAATTCCGGATTAGCCACCACTTCAAAGGTGACTCGTACGCCGAGGGGGGTGTCTTCCGGTCGCACGTTCACGTCGGCGAATAGACCGGTAGCAAAAATGCGGTTAACGTCTGCCCGCAGCAAACTGCGGCTGGTGTTTTCGCCGGGACGGGTGCGGATTGCGTCGTAAACGTTGCGCTGAAGCTCTGCTCCCACGCCGGTGACGGCGACTTCTGCCACGAGAACCTGGGTTTCGGTGCTGGTGTTGATGCGAGGCTCGGGACTGGCTGGAGCTGCGGGGGCAGTCTCTTCTGTGGGAGGAGCGTCACCGTCCGGTGTCCCACTGTCTGGGGTGGCTTCGGGGTCTGCCTGGGCTTGCCACTGGTCCGCCACTTGCAGCAGGGTTGTGCCTACATTGTGATGGGGGGTGAAGGGGCCTCTGCTGGCGAGTAAGGAGGGCTGGTTTGGGGCGAGCGCCTCACCGGACTCAGCATCAGCTACATTTCGATTCCTCATGTTTGCCCCTGACCTGGCACCGGAAGTGTTTGCCTCTGAATGGGTTTCCGTTGCTGGCGCGTTAGCACTTTCAATGGGGGGATTCGCCGCTTCGCCCACCCTCGCTTCATCGTTCTGATTGGCAGTTTCAGTTTTAAGGGTCCTAACCGCATAAACGCTAGCGGCGGCCGGGTTGGCGATCGCAGCAGCGCTTAAGTTCGCGACGGGGACAGGGGCCGCAGACGCTGGACTGTTCAGGGGAGGATCGTCCGCCGCAACGGTGTCCTCAGCAACGGCTTCTTCAGTAAGCTGCGCCTGAGCAGGTAGGTCTACTGCGGCGATCGCCGACAGTACAACCAAAGCAGGGGAAAACCAAAACTGACGCAACATGTTCATCGGAGTACACCGAGATGGGACGAATTAAAACACCGACACTGGACCAAGGGACAAACTTGAATGGCAAGCCACTAAGCAAGCGTCTCCGTTTTAAGGTCTATCCAGCCAATACGCAAACAGGGATATGGTACATCAGGTCGCACCAATCCCCGTTATCATCCGACCAATCTGAAAGGTGTCTGACAGTGCTGACTGTTAGTGATTGGATGCTGATCGGGTGATTCCCTGGGGGGAAGAGGAGGATGGGGTGGCTGGAATATTACGGGGCGATCGCCGACGGTTAAACAAAATGTAAAACACCGGCACCACCCCCAAGCTCAGCACTGTGGATAAGGCCATGCCCCCCAATACGGCCACCCCCAGGGCCGTACGGCTGGCAGCACCGGGTCCAGTGGACAGCACCAACGGCAAAATGCCAAACAGGGTGGAAAAGGCGGTCATTAAAATCGGGCGAAATCGAATGCGACCCGCTTCCACAGCCGCTTTGATCAAGGGCATGCCACCAGCGCGAAGCTGGTTGGCAAATTCCACAATTAAAATCGAATTTTTAGTCGCCAACGCAATCAGCACCACTAACCCCACCTGGCTATAGGCGTTGAGGGTTTGTCCGAAAATTAACAATGCCCCAAAAGCGCCGAGCAATGCCAACGGCACCGCCAACATAATAATGAGCGGGTCGAGGTAGCTTTCAAACTGGGCGGCGAGCACCAAAAAGACGAACGCCATGGATAGCCCAAAAATAAACAACACCGTTTGTCCAGACTGGAGTAGGGTGCGCGATTCGCCGGACACGTCGGTGCGAAATCCCTCGGGCAAGGTCTCGGCGGCCAGGGTTTGAATCGCGTCCAGGGCTTCGCCGAGGCTGGTGCCGGGGGCAGGGCTGGCCGATAGGGTGGCGGTGCGGCGACGGTTGAAATGGGTAATGGTTGGCGGGGTGGTGACCGTTTCAATATCTACCAGGGCTGCCAGCGGTACGGCGGCGGCGGCTCCATCGTCTGGATCGGTTTCGATATACAGGTTCGCGATCGCCCCGGGATCCGCACGAAATGCCGACTCCGCCTGCACAATGACTTCATAACGGCGATTGCCCCGGTTAAAGCTGGTCACGTCTCGCCCCCCCCCAGCAATGTTTGCAAGGTACGGGCAATATCACGCACCTCCACCCCCAGCGCCGCCGCCTTATCGCGATTGATACGCACGGACACTTCCGGCTGGGTAAAGCTCAGATCCACGTCCACATTGCGCAGTTGGGGCATCTCGCGAGCTTGGGCGGCTAGCCTGCCCGTTTCGGCAGCAATGCCCTCCAGATCATTGCCCTGAATCACCAACTGGAGGGGGGACGCAAATCCTGCTCCCGGAAGACCGCTGGGGGAAATGGGAAAAATTCGCGCCTCGGGAATTTGGGAAAAGTCCCCGAATAAACCGCCAATCACCGCTGATTGGTTTTCTTCGGCGGACCGCTCTTCCCAGGGATTCAGCTTCGCGAAGGCGATCGCCCGATTGGTTTGCCCCACCCCGCCACCGCCAGTAAACGCACCAATGGTGAAATACCCCTCCACGGCGCTGGTGTCCTGGAAAATCCCCTCCACCTGCTGGGTTACCCGGTCCGTGTAGGGCAAGCTGGCTCCGTCGGGGCTGTTAATAAAAGTCAGCACGACGCCTCGATCCTCCTGGGGAATCAGCTCCCGAGGCAGTTGATTAAAGCACCACCAGCCGCCCACGGTGCTCACCAGAAAAATCACGATTACCAAGGCGGGGGATCGCACCATGAACTTTAAAATGCTGCCGTAGCCATTCCGAGTCCAGGTGAGCCCCCGGTCAAAGCCCGCAAAAATCCCCTTTGGCTCCCCCTGGGGACGCAGTAAACGGGCGCACAGGGGCGGCGCTAGGGTTAACGCCACAAAGGTGGACACCACCACCGCTCCGGCTAAGGTGGCGGAAAATTCCGAAAATAGCCGCCCCGTTTCGCCCCCGGAAAAAATTACCGGCACAAACACCGCCACTAGCACCACCGTGGTGGCAATAACGGCGAAAAATACCTCTTTTGTGGCGATCGCCGTCGCTGCAAAAGGGGATTTTCCCACCCCGTGACCGTTAATGTGTGGATCCCCATCCAGATCCCCATTTAGAGCCCCGTTCAAGTCAGCGCTCTCGTCTGCCCCTTGCAAATAGCGGATCACATTTTCTAACACCACGATGGTGTCATCCACCACCAGTCCCGTCGCCAACGTGAGGGCAAACAGGGTCAATGTATTGATGGAATAGCCCAGGGCAGCAATCACCCCCAGGGAGCCAATCAGGGACACGGGAATGGTTACCGCCGGAATTAGGGTGGCTCGCCAGTCGTGGAGGAATACAAAAATAGAAATAATCGTGAGCACAATGGCGATCGCCAACGCCCACCACACCTCCTGAATCGCCCGGGCCACAAACTCCGCCCGGTCAAACGCCACCCGATAGCTCATCCCCTCAGGAAACTGATCCGACAGCCGGTCGATTTCCCCTAGGGCCTCGTTCGCCACCTCCAGGGTATTTGCCGTGGCCAGTTTCACAATGCCCAGGGCGATCGCCTCATCCCCATTGGAACGGGCAAAGGTGCGCTCATTTTCCGCCCCCAGCTCCACCCGCCCCACATCGCGGAATTTTACCGTGGTGCCATCGGGACGGGACGCCAACACCAAATTTTCGAAACCTTCCGGCGATCGCAACCGCCCCTGCACCCGCACGCTGTATTCGGTAACATTCCCCTCCAATCGCCCGCTAGGCAGCTCAATATTTTGCTCCCGCAAAGCCTCCTCAATATCCGCCACCGTCAAATTCCGCGCCACCAGCTTCGGCGGATCCACCCACAAACGCATGGCATAGCGCCGCTGCCCGCCAATAAACACCCGACTCACACCGGACAGGGACTCCATGGTGTCAATAATGTTTTGCTCGGCGTAGTCGTTCACCTCCAAACTGCTGAGCTGCCCGCCCCCCGACAGGGCAATCCACACAATGGGCGACGCATCCCCCGACTCCCGCCGCACAATGGGAGGCTCCGCCTCTTCCGGCAAAAATCGCACCGCCCGCGCCACGCGATCGCGCACGTCCTGGGCTGCCACATTAATATCCTGCCCCACCAGAAACCGCGCCCGAATCTGGGATTGGGACTGGGAACTGCTGGAGGTTAGCGTATCAATCCCCTCCGCCCCGTTAATTTCCCGCTCCAAAATTTCTGTTACTTCCGTTTCCACCGTCTCCGGACTGGCTCCCAGGTAGGTGGTGCTAATGGTGATCACCGGCGGATCGATTTGCGGAAACTCCTGCACCGGCAGCGCTCCAAAGCTCACCACCCCCACCAGCACGATAATCAGGGAACACACCGAGGCGAAGACCGGACGGCGCAAAAAGAACGTGACAAACATGGGCAAAGGCGCAGGGGATGGGGTTTAGACCGGGCGATCGCAACGGCAATAAAAATCGCAACGGCAATACAACCTTAGTCAGGCTTTTTTATTGTGCCTGACCCTAATGCCCCCTGGGTAAAGCCGGTTTTTGTCTGTGAAGAATCGCCATCGCGATCGCTCCACTTCCGGCAGATAAGACGGAAAGAACCAGTGATTTTGCACAAAAAACATGGGTAAACGACTTAATCCATGTGGATTTTATGTATATTTTTAGTCAATTGAGTTTACAATTAGAAACAAGAACTGGAGTTGTCAATCATTCGATGGTTGGTCGTGTTGTTGATTTGCGATCGCTGTGATTTCTAGTCACGTTGCCCCGCCCAGTTCCAACTGAAATAGCTTTTGGTGTCAGGAGAGTATTGAGCCTTTAACGCAGGCTGCTATCAGCATTTTTTAGGAGAGTAGCGATGAACCCCTTCAATTTATTGCCCCGTCTGGGGAGGAGAAAGCAAACGAAGCACAACCCCTATGGCTTTGAAGACTATTACGGTCAGCGGTTTCGCAATAATCTTTGTCGAGGAATTTCACCAGATTCCATCCGTGCCGATATTGAGGAGCTTCAGGAGCACCTGATTGAAAAAGGATGGCCCCTTGAAGTAACGGGCAATTTTGATGAGGCAACGGAGGCCGCCGTGAAAGATATACAGCGAAAAAATGACTTATGTGAGGATGGTCGAGTTGGGGCGTATACCTGGGCTGCCCTGTTGTATCCCACGCTGCGGCGGGACGATTACTCAGAGGATGTGAAAAATCTACAGCGGCTCCTAAATCGAGAGGTGCTGGGGATGCACGTTGCCGCTGACGGACTGTTTGGTCCTCAAACAGAGAAATCTGCGAAAAATTTTCAGCGATCGCAACGTCTTCAGCCCGACGGAATTTTTGGTCCGGCAACCTGGGCCTGCCTGGTGGGAGAGCGCCCCGAGCGCCGCAAGGCTGCCACCGGACTGTCCTGGCGTTTACCCGTTCCGCCACTGCAAATGGTGCAGCAGATACTGATTATTCTCTTGATCGCCGCCGGCATTTATTTCAGCCCTTTGGACAAAATTGATGCGTTCACCTGGGCCACCAGCGCCGATCCGTTGGTGCGTTCCTATGCGCTCGTTTGTGTGGTTTCAATTGTCAAAAAAAAGTTGCTGATTAATATTTTGGACCTAGAGCAATTTTTCTTACTGAAATTTTCACCCTATTTTTTGGTGGGTTTTTTACATGAGCAGATTTTTGATTGGCTGATGCTGCCCAGTCAATTGGGGAATTAAATTTGTGTATTTTAAGCACCGTTTCTGGGGCGGTGATGGAGGGTGAGGCGATCGCCCCCTAATCACCAAATTCAAACTATCGCCGCTCACATCACTCCTAATTTCCATAACATGCACGGTTTATCCACAGGCGCACTTTTTCCTTGGCGAAGTGCGCTTCCTTGTGTTTACTCTGTCACTGTTGCTGACATCTATTTTTTGATGCTGGTCAGTAATATTGCCAGCATCTCCAGCGAATGGCAGTAAGCTAGAGAAAATTAACAAAACATAAAAAGGTTTATGTCAGAACAGCTAACGACGGTCACCAAGAAAGTCTATTTTGATATGACCATTGGCGGTAAAGCCGCCGGACGCATTGTGATTGGGCTCTTTGGTGACACCGTTCCCAAGACCGTCGATAACTTCGAAGCCCTGTGTACCGGCGAAAAGGGATTTGGTTATAAAGGCAGCATTTTCCACCGGGTGATTAAGGACTTTATGTGCCAGGGTGGCGATTTTACCAACTTCAACGGCACCGGCGGTAAGTCCATCTATGGCGATAAGTTTAAGGACGAAAACTTTACGCTGCAACACTACGGTGCAGGCTGGCTATCCATGGCCAATGCTGGTCCTAACACCAACGGCTCTCAGTTTTTTATCACCACCGTACAAACCCCCTGGCTAGATGGGCGTCACGTGGTGTTTGGCAAGATTCTGGAGGGTATGGATGTGGTGCGCACCATCGAAGGAAATCCCACTGGAATGCAGGATCGTCCCAAGGATGAGGTCAAAATTGAAGAGTGTGGCTCCCTTCCCGTGGACGCACCCTTCGTCACCCCCGCTGCCTCCGCAGAATAGGCATTTCAAGGGAAAAATATACAGAGCAAAAATGTAGGGGCGTGCTCAACACACCGAACCAATGCCTATATTTTTGCTAAGCAATTGAGCCCATTCAAAAATCCGGTCTCCCCCTTTAAAAAAGGGAGACTAAGGGGGATCTAACCCCGGTAGGCTTTTTTCAAAAGTCGCAAGTTACTACCGCAATCTCTGAAGATCCCCCTAATCCCCCTTATTAAGGGGGATTTTTGTTTTTTGATTTCTTTTACTGGGGGGCCTGTAGACGTACGAGTTCCTCTTGGACCCGTTGGCTTAGGTTCGGGTCGATAAGCTGAATTTCTATCATGCGGTTAAATTGCTCCACCCCTAGTCCGGTTCTTTCAATCAGGGATTTGGCTTCGTTGCAAAAGGTGACTGCCACCTGCCGCACTTCCGGCGATAGGGTTTTGACTGTGTCTTCCTCGGAGCAAATTACTACCGGTACCGCTCCGCCTCCCAGCAGGTCTTGGGTTTGAGAGTAGGCCGTTTGTCGCAGGGCTTCTACGGCTAACACCGACTCCGCATACTGGCTAATATCCGTTTCGCTGAAGCCTTGGGCATTGGCGATCGCCCGTCCAAAGCCAAACCATGCGGTGCCAAATAACCCCACCGCCACCGTGCCCATCGCAGCGATCGCCATTTGCCGCCGTTCTTGCGATCGCAGCGATCGCCGCTGAGCCCGCCGCTGGTCTAAAAAGTCCCGAGATAAGTGGGAGTGTTGCCGCTGAAAATCTTGGTTTGTTGCTGATGTGGTCAATTTCTCCATACTTCCCCCCTACGTTTCTTCGGGCACCCTCAGCCTCAATATCTCTCGGCTTTTCCCTAATCTTATCCGTATATTTACGGAATATTTTCCGAGCTTATTATTCCCAGATTTTATTATTTCCGGATGTATTATTTCCGAATATTATGACCAATGGCTAAACTGTAGCGCTTAAGCTCAGCCGTTGGGCTGCCTGGTTGAGAAAGTCCCGCCAGCCTAGTCCGTCTCGCACCTTGGCAAAGGTTTGTTGGAGCGCCGCCCCAACTCGCTCCGGCGACAACCAAGGTTCATCTTCCGCGATCGCCAGGGAGGCCGAATGATCCTCAAAAATCTCCACCAGCGCCAGCCCCGCCACCCGAGTCAAGTACGCCGCGCTAATGCCCTGAATTGCCCCGCCCGCCAAGTAGGTCATGGCATTGGTTTTTAAGGCTCCGGCGATCGCCTGGCTAGACAACTCCACTAGCCCTTGCTTCACCATTAATTCTCCAAAGGTTTTGGCGATCGCCCCCGCCCGCTCCAAACCGAACGACAGTTGATACACCGCCCCCAAGACCCTCACC
>CALCTI010000179.1 GCA_937894105.1 uncultured cyanobacterium | reverse complement strand
GTATTGGCATGGCAAACGCGTCTGAAAAAAGTTTTGCCCCAGGTGCGCGTCATCCCCCAAAGTCACAAAATGATCGGTCAAATGTAAATTCGGCTAAATTGTAAATCCGGCTCAATAAAAAGATGTTCAAGTTCTGGAAAAGAACCTGAACGCCTTTTTATTACAGCGGTTTATTGAAGTAATTTTCAGCGGATCTTTGAAAAGACATACCAATCTAGGGCGTGTCATCAATTAATCTCCAGAAGCCTTATGCAGTGGGGAGTACGCGCCCTTTAAAACAAACAAAGTTATGGGCTAAGACCCTTACGGCTCTTTACTTAGGGATTCAATTGATGACAGCCCCTAGTAGCT
Source organism: uncultured cyanobacterium (assembly GCA_937894105.1). Classification (GTDB taxonomy): domain Bacteria; phylum Cyanobacteriota; class Cyanobacteriia; order CACIAM-69d; family CACIAM-69d; genus CALGDE01. The sequence continues at coordinate 8,406 of CALCTI010000179.1, read as the reverse complement.
ATCGCTGTAACCACTGAGACCTGGTTCTGGGGGCCCTTGAGCACGGGACTTAGCTTTTGCCGCACTACGCTTTAGGGCCTGTAGGCGAAATTCGTAGCGCTTGCGAAGATTCTTCTTCGGCGTCTGCTCTATCAAAGTTTTTAGGGCGCTGCCCAAGCTCTTGTAAGCGTTGGGTAAAGAGTAGCCAAACCGCGTCGCTAGGGAGATTGCCCGCTCATCGGCAACGACGGCTTCCTTGGTCGTGCGCTCAGTATTGTTCTTTTGGAACAAGCGATAGCCCGAAACGCCACACAGGGCTAGGGCTAACAAAAGCAATAATCCGTCTTGGACCCAAAGTTCACCGACAGCACCGCCCAAACCGATCGCCAAAGCTGCCATTTCCCAACCATCGCGAGGAATGGTGTCATTTTGGATTCGAGCAACCTCGTGCCAAAAAAGCAGATTACGCTGATCTTTTGCAAGCTGTTCCCAGGCGATTAAATCCACTTGGATTTCAACTTGATCTTTGCCCAGCTCTTCGCACCGAATCAACGGTGGATTGATATCGATCGCCTTCTCCACCGCTACCCAACTTTGCAGCTCGGGTGGCAACAGCCCTTTCAGGCGTCGCAGCTCACTCATATCGGACTTGGCGGTGGCAAACGTGGTCATGTTAGCAACTACTTCTTTCAGTGCAAACCACTAGTGTCTAGTTAACTGACATTAACTAACTAGCATCAAACTAAATTATATCGCGTCGGCATTTCTAACTTCCCCTGGCTAACTCCAAGTGGGAGGCTAAATTCATCACACGGAAATAATTGCAACCTGCCTACGCGACAACCTTCATCAAAAGCGATACGGGGCTATACGGACGAACCTAAGCCTGCATAAGAACCGTAGAAAAACAGCGCCAATACAAAAATGGCACCCAAACCAGCGATGGTTCCTACTACCCAAAGGGGAATGCGTCCTCCACCTCCAGCCATAATTCAATCCTCCTAATTGTTTGCTATCTACAATATTTTAAGTGTCAAAAAGTGCCTTTTAAAAGCTAGGCGTGCTTGGAGACTAATAGCTCCACAAGCTCGCTACCCCTAGGTTTAAATACAGTACTTGCCTGTTATAGAAACCTAGAGTCACAGATTGCGGTTTGGCTGAGCCTAGTTGAAGAAGTAGCTAGAAAATAGAATTCCTAGTACGAAGATTAATAGCAATCCCAAGTATAGGGATGTGCGGTTTAGCTCAACCGGTTGAGCGTTGGTGTTCTTATTACGATCCACAGGTTACCTCGTTAGCGCTGATTAGCGTTGAATAAACTGCATTGCGGCGATCGCGCCGATGAAAAACACGGTGGGTACACCCAGTCCGTGAACTGCCAGCCAGCGCACCGTAAAAATAGGATAGGTAACGGGCTGATTGAGATTGTTAGTTTCGGTTGCCATGACCTTATATCGGGGATTTCAGTAAGTTGTTATCGGCGTTAAACGGTGGCGATCGGTGCAATACCTAACTACCGTTTTCTAGGAAGTCTTCCACTTGCTGCTTCGACTCAAAGCGATCGCTCACAATGGGCACTTCCAAGCGAGTTTCACTGAAATACTCGTTGGGACGAGGGGTTCCGAAAGCGTCGTAAGCCAGGCCAGTGCTAACAAACAGCCAGCCAGCAATAAACAACGCCGGGATAGTAATGCTATGAATTACCCAATACCGGACACTTGTCACAATATCCGAAAAGGGGCGTTCTCCAGTAGTTCCAGCCATAACCGTATGGTTCTCAGAAAGAAAAGACAGCGGGTGCCAAAGAGATCGAAACTGAACTAGTTAATTTAGTCGCGATCTCTTTAATTGCATAAACAATATGATACAAAACTCAGGGAAAATTTAATAGGAAAAATGAAATTTCTCGATAATTTCCCATTATCTCAGCGGAAATCGAGAGAAGAATGGCTCAGGCAATCCTGAGAAGCTCCTTAAGAAGTGTTGCGGAGCGCGAGTTGTTCGTGCCCCCTGGCGTAAAGCCTGGTGATGGCGTTAAACGTTCGCTGCATTGTTTCGTGGGTAGGCGCTTCGCCTGGCGGACCAGCCTTTTAGGTGTTCGAAATTTTGGTGCTGCTAGGGCGCGCCATCAATTTAAGTCTTGAAGCTCTCGTCTCGTGGAATGTGCTGCGCCCTGGGCTGCGCCCTGTTGAAAAAACAAGCAGGGGCTGCAAACCTTGTGACTTAAGACTTTGAGCTTTGGTTTTTGGGCTTTAATTGATGACAGCCCTTCGGTATGTGCTGATATGTTTGTCGGATTGCCCTATCCATAGACCGGTAATAGCCCTGTGACCAAGCTGATCATTCAAATTCCTTGCTTTAACGAAGCGGAAACGTTGGGCATTGCCCTGGATGCTTTGCCCAGGTCGGTGCCGGGGGTGGATCGGGTGGAAATTTTGATTATTGACGATGGTAGCGTGGATGGTACGGCGATCGTGGCGAAAAACTGGGGTGTAGACCATGTGGTCTCCCTGGGGGCGAATCGGGGACTGGCGCGGGCTTTTATGGCGGGGCTAGAGGCGTCATTAAAAGCTGGGGCGGATATCATCGTCAACACCGACGCGGACAATCAATATTGCGCTGACGATATTCCCAAGCTGGTGCAGCCGATTTTGTTACGCCAGTCGGAAATTGTGGTGGGCGCGCGACCCATCGATAAAATTCGCGATTTTTCCCCGGCAAAAAAGGTGCTGCAAAAATTTGGGAGCTGGGTGGTACGACTAGCAAGTGATACCAATATTCCCGACGCCCCCAGTGGGTTCCGCGCCTTCAGTCGGGAAGCGGCGTTGCAAATGAATGTGTTTAACGAGTACACCTACACGTTGGAAACCATCATTCAGGCGGGGCAGAAAGGGATTCCCATTACCTGGGTGCCTATTCGCACCAATGGTTATCTGCGCCCGTCCCGGCTGGTGAAAAGCATTCCCAGCTATATCCGCCGGTCGATTTTCACCATTCTGCGGATTTTTCTAGCCTACAAACCCCTACGGTTTTTCCTAATGGCGGGTTCTGTGCCGTTCACCATTGGTTTTCTGTTGGGGGTGCGATGGCTGCTGCTGTATTTCGGTGGGACTACCCGATCGCACGTGCCCAGTTTGATCCTGGCAGCGATCGCCATCCTTATCGGCTTCCAGCTCTGGATTTTGGGCTTGGTGGCGGATGTGTTGTCGGTGAATCGCAAATTGTTGGAGGAGATTCAGGTGCGATCGCGCCGGGCAGATATTGACGCGGAAATTGCGGCTAGGTCTTTGTCAGGGGAAACGGGCACGGGTCTTTAATGGGGATGGGGAAGGGCGCGATCGCAGTTTCAGTCGACGCATACTGAAGGGAGGTAATTGCGGGGTGTCAGCTTACCAAAGGGCTGATGAAAGAGTATGACAAAACGACCGGAAAATCGCTATGACCGCTACCATGCCCATGTTTATTTCGACGACGATTCGATGGAGAGGGCGGCGGCGCTTTGTTGGGGTGCAGGGGAAAAGTTTGATGTGGTGGTGGGGCGGGTCCATTGCAAGCTGGTGGGACCGCATCCCCGGTGGAGTTGTCAGCTAGCGTTTGATTCGGGGCAGTTCGATGGGGTGATTCCGTGGTTGGAGGAGTGGCGGGAGGGACTGACGGTTTTGGTGCACGGGGTGACGGGGGATGATCTGGCGGACCATACAGACCATGCGGCTTGGTTAGGGGAGGCCGTGCCATTGAATTTGAATATGTTTAGGAAAAAATCTTAGGGAGGGGCAGCTACGGCCACTGTTTGCAGGCGTCACGCATGGCGTCCAGGGCGGCATCGACGGCGGGTTCTCCTCCCAGTTCGAGTAGGGTGGGATGCAGTTTTGGGAGAAGGTCGATGAGGTGGGACCGTTCGCGGGGGGAGAGCAGGCGCAGAAGGTTTTCGTTGTGGTCTGTGGCGATCGCTTCCCAGGAGGTGGAGTCAGTAAATCCTGCTAGGGCTTCGGCACGGTAGTAAGGGGCGCGGATGGCGATCGCTATTTCTCGCCCTTCAGAGTGTAGTTTGGGCGAAAGTGTCTTGGCCAGTGAACTTAAAGCCCTGGATTTCTCGTGTTCATTAGAAATTTGTAGCGTTCCCTCCAGTGCTTTGCCAAATAACTCGCCGCCGCCGCAACCTTAGTGGGCTTGTAATCGCGATCGCCCAGTGCCCGAATCAATCCCCCAGCGCCACTAACCAATCCGGCTCCTGCTCCAACGTGATCCACAAAATGCCATCGGGAAAGCGATCGCGAATTTCTGGCTCATGGGCGATCGCCGCAGCCAACACCGACTTACCAATGCCCCCCAACCCATGAATCGCACTCACCACCAACGTTCCCGGCTGGTCCGCATCCTCACACAACAGATGCTCCCACACGGAGCCGGCATACTGGGGGCGGGGCACAAAACGCTGCGGCACCGGCGGCATCTGAAACGGAATCTCCGACTCATAGGGATTGTTGAAATATTGGTTCAGCGTCTCGATCTGCACATCGGCGCGATCGTTCACGTTGACGCCTTGCTGATCGCGACAGTTATCGATATTTCCTTCGGTCATCTTGCCCAACAAACATTGGCTGCCACTTCCATCCGCTGGAAAACTAGCAATATTTCTCCTACGCTACCCGTGCAATTGTCAAAATAATCTATTGAATTAGCATTAGGGGTTGCTTACTAGCAAATTGCTATGCTACTTTCTAATCCGGTGTTCGGACAGCTAATCGCTTTCCCCACATCTGGGTCACTAGCTCAACGGTAGAGTACGCGGCTTTTAACCGCTTGGCTCTGGGTTCGAATCCCAGGTGACCCATTTTTCCAAAAACCAGTGCCTTTCAGGTTTTTAAGTTAAGGAGCACAGGAGCAGCAGGCATTATCCGTTAGAATTTATGCCTGGCAAAGGAAGAGAAGCGGTTACACAAACCAATAGTCTTTTCCACTTCGCCCACAGTACTGTTACCCTGCGTTTCACCATGGCTGCTCCCCGTAATTATCACGTTGTCACCTTCGGTTGTCAGATGAACAAAGCTGACTCCGAGCGTATGGCGGGCGTGCTGGACGATATGGGTATGGTTAGCGTCGAAGATCCCAACCAAGCGGACCTGGTGCTGTATAACACCTGCACCATTCGCGATAACGCCGAGCAGAAGGTGTACTCGTATTTAGGACGGCAGGCGAAGCGCAAGAAGAACAAGCCCGATTTAACCTTGGTGATTGCGGGCTGTGTGGCGCAGCAGGAAGGCGAGAAGCTACTGCGGCGGGTGCCGGAGCTGGATTTGGTGATGGGCCCCCAGCACGCTAATCGGTTGGGAGATTTGCTGGAGCAGGTCTTTGACGGCAACCAGGTGGTGGCGACGGAGCCAATTCACATTATTGAGGACATCACCAAGCCTCGCCGGGATAGCAAGGTGACGGCGTGGGTAAACGTGATTTATGGCTGCAATGAAAAGTGCAGCTATTGCGTGGTGCCTAGCGTGCGCGGTTTAGAACAGTCCCGTTATCCGGCGGATATTCGGCGGGAAATGGAAGAGCTGGGGCGTCAGGGGTATAAGGAAATTACGCTGTTGGGGCAGAATATCGATGCCTACGGTCGGGATTTGCCGGAGGTGGCGTTTAGGAATGGTGATGTGAATGGGAGCGGCGGCAAGTACGATTTCACCGATTTGCTGAATTATGTACACGATGTGGAGGAGGTGGAGCGTATTCGCTTTGCCACCAGCCATCCCCGCTATTTCACCGAGCGGCTGATCAAAACCTGCGCGGAACTGCCGAAGGTGTGTAAGCATTTCCACGTGCCGTTCCAGTCTGGGGATAATGCGTTGCTCAAGGATATGCGCCGGGGCTACACCCGCGAGCAGTATTTCCATATCATCGATACGATTCGCCGTTACATGCCTGACGCGTCCGTTAGTGCCGATGCGATCGTGGGTTTTCCGGGCGAAACGGAAGAGCAGTTTTTGCAGACTATGGATGTGACGGAGCGGGTGGGGTTCGATATGTTGAACACCGCGGCCTATTCTCCCCGTCCCGGTACTCCGGCGGCGGTTTGGGACAACCAGCTCGATGAGGACACCAAGAGCGATCGCCTGCAACGTTTGAATCATTTGGTTTCCCAATGTGCCGCCGAGCGATCACAGCGTTATGCCGGGCGTATTGAGCACGTGCTGGTGGAAGGTCAAAACCCAAAAGATCCCAACCAAGTGATGGGACGTACCGACGGTAACCGACTGACCTTTTTTGAAGGGGATATTAACGCCCTAAAAGGGGAAATTATCCCGGTTGAAATTACTGAAATTCGCCCCTTCAGCCTTACAGGCAAAGCATTGGCAACGGTGCCCTGCTAGTCCTTTAAGCAAGCCAAAGTAGCTTAATTCAAGATACTCTTCAAAGTAGGTAACAGAGTTGGTATGTCATCGGTGATGATGCTCCAAATTACGTCATCATCAATCCCTAAATAATCGTGAATGATTCGATTTCTGGTGCCGATTATCTGGCGCCAGGTGACTTGGGGGTATTGGTCGCGGATTTCTGAGGGAATCTGATTCGCCGCTTCCCCAATCAAAGCAAGGTTCCGTAGCGTCGCATCATAGTGCAGATCGTTTTCTAAAAAATCTTGCTTTGTCTGATGTTCAGTGTAGCGAAGCACTTTTTCTGAAAACTGGATCATGTCGCTAACGTACAGTTTCCAGTTGTGATCGGGACGGCTGCCACACATGAATTAAATCTTCTTCAACGTAGGGACGTAACTCTGGGCGAAGTGCCTTGTTGGTCACCAAATCAATAGGGCGTTGGAACAAATCCTCAAGGAAAAAAAGCGCTCCAAAATATTGCTTGGAAGTGACTACTCCGTCAAAGCAAACGAGCAAATCAATATCACTGTCTGCCGTTGCCTGATTGCGAGCTGTTGATCCAAAGAGACCTAGTGCCAAAACGCCATAATTCTCTTGTAGCGTATTTCGACTGCTGGCCAGAAGCTGGATCGCTGTGTCCCGTTCCATAATGATTCGAGCAGTAATGTGATGTCTTTAGGGTAGCTTAGGCAAGGTTATTGTCCGCGATCGCCCCGCCCGCGATCCATCCGGTGGTCCAGGCGCTCTGAAAATTAAACCCACCGGTGACGCCGTCAATATCTAAAATTTCCCCGGCAAAATATAACCCAGGACGCACCTTGCTTTCCATGGTTTTAAAATTGATTTCTTTTAAATTCACGCCGCCGCAGGTGACAAATTCGTCCTTAAAAACGCCTTTCCCCGCGATCGCAAATTCCCCCTGAACTAATTCCTGAGCCAACTGCCCCAATTGCTTTTTAGACACATCAGCCCAGCGGCAATCTTCGGCAATATCAGCGGCAATGACTAACCGTTGCCAAAGCCGTTTGGGCAGGGTAAATCGGGGACGGGCAATGATGGTTTGTCGCGGGTTTTCACTTTTCCAGGCAGCGAGTTGCGATCGCGCCGTTTCCAGATTTTCGCCTCCCAGCCAGTTGACCCGCAGGGTGCCGCGATAATCCGAGTCGTGGAGAACTCGCGCCCCCCAGGCGGAAAGTTTTAGCACGGCGGGACCACTGACGCCCCAGTGGGTAATGAGCAGCGGTCCAATTTGTTGGAGTGGGTTGTTTTTCTGGGCACCCTTTTTCGATTTTTTTGGAGCATGGTTGGCGGGGACTAAGGTGGCGATCGCCCCGTCCACGGCAATGCCCGCCAGGTCCTTTAGGCGCGAGTCTTTGATATTAAAGGTGAATAGGGATGGCACTGGCGCAGCGACGGTGTGTCCCAGTTTTTCCGCCCAGCGGTGACCGGCGGTGGCGCTGCCTGTGCCCACTAGGATTACATCGGCGGTGATGGTTTCGCCGTTGCGGAGGGTGACGTGGAAGCCGTTGGGTTCTAGGGGGCTTACGTTGGCGACGGGCGCGCGCGATCGCAAATACACCCCCGCCGTTCGTGCGGCATGCATAAGGGCTTCGGCGATGGTTTCCGAGTTATCGGTGGTGGGGAAGATGCGTCCGTCGCTTTCGGTTTTCAGGGCAACCCCTTCCGCTTCAAACCAGTGCACCGTGTCCTGGGGTTGGAATCGGGAAAAAGCTCCCCGCAAGGGGCGATCGCCGCGAGGATAATTTTGAATCAACTGGGCGGGCTCGAAACAGTGGTGGGTCACATTGCAGCGCCCGCCGCCGGAAATTAGTACTTTGGTGAGAAATTTTGCCTTGGCTTCCAAGAGGGTCACCGTAGCGGTCGGACAGGCGCGGGCACAGGCGATCGCCCCAAAAAAACCCGCTGCTCCGCCGCCGATCACCACCACCTCAGGACCGCCCCCGGAACCAAATTTGCCCCACCTACCCATAGCCATGCTCCGCCAAAAAATCCGGTGTTAACCAGTCCCCATGGTCACTTTCGCTGCTCCCATTGC